>CARAIG010000025.1 GCA_948938605.1 uncultured Eubacteriales bacterium | reverse complement strand
GTTCACTGGGGCTTAAGTTCACCGCTTCGCTTGCGCTAACAGCTCCCCTTGACCTTCCAGCACTGGGCAGGCGTCAGCCCCTATACTTCAACTTTCGTTTTAGCAGAGACCTGTGTTTTTGGTAAACAGTTGCTTGGGACTTTTCACTGCGGCCACTTGCGTGGCACCCCTTCTCCCGAAGTTACGGGGTCATTTTGCCGAGTTCCTTAACAAGAGTTATCCCGATCATCTTATGATTCTCTCATCGTCTACCTGTGTCGGTTTGCGGTACGGGCACCCTAACCTATCTAGCAACTTTTCTCGCCAGCGTGAATTCACCAACTTCCACTACTTTAATTCGTTCCCCGGACACGCTCAGCCTTAATGAGGCGCGTACTTCACTACGCCCCAGCCTCGCGAGCCGGCCCCCCTTTACCATCCGGGTGGGTTTGGCTATCCTTCTGTGTCATTGCATCGGTCAAACGGTTTTGGGTGGTGCAGGAATATCTGCCTGCTGTCCATCATCTACGGCTTTCGCCCTCAACTTAGGCCCCGACTAACCCTGGGAGGACGAACCTTCCCCAGGAAACCTGAGACTTTCGATGGCGGAGATTCTCACTCCGCTTTCGCTACTTATACCGGCATTCTCTCTTGTATGCACTCCACCGCCCCTTTCGATACGGCTTCCGCGCGCATACATTGCTCCTCTACCAATTGATTTACACCAATTCCCAAGCTTCGGTGTCAGGTTTTAGCCCCGATAATTTTCGGCGCGTTGTCACTCGACCAGTGAGCTATTACGCACTCTTTGAATGAGTGGCTGCTTCTAAGCCAACATCCTGGTTGTCTAAGCAACAATACATCCTTTTCCACTTAACCTGAACTTAGGGACCTTAGCTGTAGGTCTGGGCTGTTTCCCTTTTGACGATGAAACTTAGCTCACACCGTCTGACTGCCTAAAAACAAGTAATTGACATTCGAAGTTTGATAAGGTTCAGTAAACCGTGAAGTCCCCTAGCCCATTCAGTGCTCTACCTTCAATACTCTATATTTAGACGCTAGCCCTAAAGCTATTTCGAGGAGAACCAGCTATATCCGAGTTCGATTAGAATTTCTCCGCTAACCACAAGTCATCACCGACTATTTCAACAGGCGTGTGTTCGGTCCTCCACAGCGTTTTACCGCTGCTTCAACCTGCTCATGGTTAGGTCACTCGGTTTCGGGTCTACGACATGCTACTAAATCGCCCTTATCAGACTCGCTTTCGCTTCGGCTTCGGCACTTAATGCCTTTACCTCGCAACACATCGTAACTCGCCGGTCCGTTCTACAAAAAGTACGAGATCACACGTTAAGTCGTGCTCTCTCTGCTTGTAAGCATATGGTTTCAGGTTCTCTTTCACTCCCCTCCCGGGGTTCTTTTCACCTTTCCCTCACGGTACTATACTCTATCGGTCACTAAGTCGTATTTAGCCTTACGAGATGGTCCTCGCATATTCCCACCGGATTACACGTGTCCTGTGGTACTCTGGATACCCACCACCTGCATGTCAATTTCGCCTACGGGGCTGTCACCCTCTTTGACCCGCCTTTCCAGACAGTTCGACTACCAACACGCAGTGATTTGTGGGTCCGTAACCCTTTTAATATCACTACTAAAAGTTTGGGCTCTTCCAATTTCGCTCGCCACTACTCTCGGAATCGTTAATTTACTTTCTTTTCCTCCGGTTAATGAGATGTTTCAGTTCACCGGGTTCCCCTCAGCACACTATTTTATTCGTGTACTGATACTGCATCTCCAATGCAGTGAGTTTCCTCATTCGGAAATCTACGGATCAACACTTATTTGCAGTTCCCCGTAGCTTATCGCAGCTTGTCACGTCCTTCTTCGGCGCTTAGTGCCAAGGCATCCTCCATACGCTCTTCGTAGCTTGATCGTATAATTACGATACGCTTGCTTTCGCAAGCAATTTTAGATCCTTGAATAAATTTTTTACTCTTATTAACTCTGCGCTATTGCAGCAAAAATCGTTTTATTAGATTTTGCATATTAACACTTTGATTAATATTTGATAATTTTACTCTAAACTTTATATTGTTTTATGCAGTTGTCAATGTTCCTTTCTGCCACAACAGTGGCGCTATCTTGTCGACAGCCTATTAATCATACCACAGCCGAATATTAGTGTCAACTGTTTTACAAAACTTTTTTTAAGTTTTTTGTCATTTTTTTGACGTTGACTTTTTATCGGTCATACCACAATTTTTCTGTTTTGACACGTTTAAAGAAATTACGCGCAAAACCGCCATACCGCAAGATAACTTTACATATAATACTACGTGGTTAAAACTATGTCAAATACTTTTTCAAAAAAATCCGACAAAAAATTTTGCTGCGCATTAACGTTAGACAAAGCCAAATTGAACACCCCTTACATTATTACTTCCTGCTCAATGCCAAAAAAATTAAAAAACCGATTTGCCGAATTGGGATTTGTTGCGGGCGCAACCGTCACCGTAATCAAGCGTGCGCCGCTAGGCGACCCGCTGGAAATAAACATCAAGGGCTATTCGCTTTGCGTGCGGGCAAACGAACTTAAATATTTTACGGCGGTATGTTTAAATGAATAAAATATCGATAGCACTGTGCGGAAACCCGAACTGCGGAAAAACCACGTTATTTAACAGACTAACCGGCGCCAACCAAAAAATAGGCAACTGGGCGGGCGTAACGGTCGAACGCAAACAAGGCGAATACATTAAAAACCGCGACGCAATAATAACGGATACTCCCGGCGCGTATTCCCTTACGCCCTACTCGCTAGACGAAAAGATCACGTCCGACTATGTCAAAAGCGGAATGCCGAATATAATTATAAACGTTGTGGACGCTACGAACCTGGAACGCAACTTGCTACTTACCACGCAATTGTTGGAACTTGACATCCCAGTCGTAGTTGCGCTTAACTTTAAAGACGAAGCGGAAGCAAAAGGAATATGCATTAACCCCGAAGTTTTGGAGCAGCAGCTCAAATGCAAGGTATTTTACATATCGGCGGCAAAGAAAACGGGAATAGACGAACTTATGGACTACTGTTTGTCGGGCGTCGCAAAGAATGAGAAGCCGACCTTTCCCGAAGACATTGCCAAGCGTTACGAAAAAATATCCAACATAGTAAGCGTTGCGCGCAAATTCGACAATAAAAAAACGGGCAAAAAAGATTGGACGGAAACAATAGACAAAATAGTTTTAAACAAGTGGCTGGCATACCCTATATTCTTTGCGGTTATGGGTGCAATATTTTACTTGTCCGTAGGAAGCATAGGCAAACTGTTAACCGATTTAATAAACGAATACATTACGCCTTTATTACAAGGATTTGCAACAGACTTACTTAAAGAAGCCAATTCGCCGATACTTACGTCACTCGTGTGCGACGGAATAATTGCGGGAGTTATGAGCGTGGCTTCGTTCGTCCCGCAAATTATGCTGTTGTTCGGGTGCATTGCCGTACTCGAAGCAAGCGGATATATGTCCCGAATAGCTTTTATTACAGACAGGCTGCTTAACAAAATAGGTTTGGGCGGACGCAGTTTTGTTTCGATGATTTTAGGTTGCGGTTGTTCGGTACCCGCAGTAATGTCGACACGCACAATAAAAAACACAAGCCAACGCAATGCAACTATTACTCTTACGCCATTTGTACCCTGTTCCGCAAAGCTTGCGCTAATATCGTTTTTTACCGCAAAGATACTGGGCGGAAACGCACTATTTGCAATTAGCTTTTACATTGTAAGCATTTTGTCCGTAATAATCGGCGGGTTACTGATAAAACTGTTTAAGCGGGGCAAAGTCGACAACGACGTTTTCATAATGGAATTACCCGCATACCGCAAACCGAGTGCGGTAAATGTACTCAAACAAATGTGGGAACGAGGCAAAGCGTTCCTTATAAAAGCGGGTACAGTAATTTTTGTATCGTCCGTTGCGCTGTGGATACTGCAAAGTTTCAACTTCCGATTTGAATACGTTTCGACCGAAAACAGTATGTTGGCAAGCATAGGCAAAATAATTGCACCCGCATTTGCCCCGCTAGGGTTTAACGACGGGGGATTCGGTTGGCAGTTTTCGGTGGCGTCGCTAACGGGCGTTGTAGCCAAGGAAACGGTCGTCACTACCTTAGAAATACTGCTGCCGCAAGCAACGGGAAACTGCATATCCAAACTAGGCGCATATTGCTTTGTAACCTATAACCTGCTTACCGCCCCTTGCATTGCCACTATATCCGCAAGTTTTACGGAACTCGGCGGAATAAAGCAAGGCGTTAAAGCATTGACATTTCAAATAGCAACCGCTTACGTAATTACGTTAATAATGTATCAAGCGGGAACGCTGTTTGCAAAACACAAACAAACGGCAATCATAGTTGCGGTAATTATTTGCGTTGCGCTTGCATTAACCCTTGCAACGGTCAAATCGTTAAAAAAACGGAAATGCTGCGGTAACTGCGCAAAGTGCAATTTAAAATAAAAAAATGCGTACTCCGCAAGCAATTTGCTTAAAGAGTACGCATCGACGTTGCAATATTTAATATTGTTAATTATACTAATATATATATTATATATAGATATATGAAACACATTAACTGAATACTTATTAACGGTTTACGTTATATAATGTATCTGTCGTTAAACTTTACCAAAGCCTTTTGCACGCCATACAGCGGTTAGCGCATATACTTTTCGATAAGTATGTTACGGTCGACTAACGTTATTTTGCGCGACTTGGCAAAGTCCAACGCTGTGCGGTCGAAATACATATTTGTTACCACCATGACTCCGTCCGCTTGGTAAAAATCTTTCCCTGCATATATGGACTTGATATCTTCGGCGCACATAACTTTGTTGGCAAGCAAGCACCCCACAACGCGCGTTACGCCGTCGCGCTTTATAAGCAAATCTATGTCGTGATTTTCCGCAACGGGGGTATAGGTTACTTCGTAGCCGTTTAAACTAAACAATTTGCACATATATATTACAAACTGGGTTTTGCCCATTTTGCCGATTTCGTTAAACTTTTCGTCGTTGGATTGACGACGTCCGACGGTTACAAATTCGTACGTTTGGGGTTCGAATACGAATGTGGGTTCGACTATCTTGTCGTCTACGCGTTCGATTGCAGGGGTTTGCTCCTTTTGTTGAGCGGCTTTTGGAGTCTTGCGGCGTTTACCGCTGACAATGCCCGCAATAATCAAAATAACACCCAAAACGGCAAAACCTATGCCGACATACATTACTATATCGAAGATTTGTTTACTTTCCACCGCATCCGCGCCAAAGATTAGCGAAAGTCCCGTTGCACCCCCGCCTATAAAGACGAACAGTATTCCCAAAAGAAGCATTGTAAGCGCGGGATTGGATTTTTTACTTGACATATCAATAGTCACCCCGATTTGTAGTAGATTTATTGTACCATATTACTCGATAACTGTAAACAACATTTTTTGCAATATAACTGCGCAAAAAGACAGACGGATACATTTACGCTTGCAAAACTATACACTTTGCGGAGTACGCATCGGTATTGCGGTACGCCGTAAAAAGTAAAAAGCGGAAGGAACGTGCCTTCCGCTTAAACTTTAATTTAATTTTATTGTTCGATATTACTTAAACCGACAACAATTAAACTTGCATTAAAATGCGTATCTTTTGCTGTCGACAGTTGCCGTTTGTTCGGCGGTCGACGGCGTGCGCATATCCAAAATTTGTTGCGGTATTTCAATTTCCGTTGTTCCGAAGTCGCTAAGCACGCAAGTCATAGAAAATGCAGTAGCTTTACCTGCGCTAGTTATTTTATAAGCGCATTCTATTTTTATTTTAGATATTCTGCCCAGTTCGACAGTCAATGTTATTGCGTAATCTTGCGTTTGGTCTATAACATTATTTTTTGCTAACGCATTTTGAATAACAGGCAAAATGTCCTGCTTGTTTTTTGCTACGTAAACATTGCTATTATCAACTTGCTCGAACAAGTCGACATTTAATGCAAACAACAATTCTATACGGGGCAATGCATACCAATTGTTGGGCGTTTCGTCGTATCCGTCCAAATATGTACGGTATTGATACTTTGTTAACGTTCCGTCGCTTTCAACAAAGAAAAAAGCATCAAGCGGATTTGTACGATAAACGTTGTTTACAATTTTAAGAGTAGATTGCGATGTGCTTGATGTTACAGTTGTAATTGCTATAGTCACATTGGAATAATCCTTGGCAAAAATTTGCGCAAATGTTTCGTCGTCGCCATATGCTTGAACTGTCACTTTTGCCGTTTCGGTATGCGTTACTCCGTCCCAAGTTTTAAAAGTTAAAGTGACGGTATATTCGCCTTCGGCAGGGTTTTCCAAATTTAAATCACTGAAAGACACCATATCGAGCGAGATTGCAAAATCCTTGCCGTCCGCCTTGACCGCAAACATAAGTTTAATAAGTTCGTCTGCGTCAAGCGGTTTGCCGATTTCCGCTTCGCGGTTTTTTACTTCGACTTGCACTTGTACTGCGGGGATATCGGGCATTGCAATTGTTGTAGTACCGAAAGAATCGAACGTTTGGGTATGAACTATTCCGTCAACGGAGCCTACAATTGCGGATATACGTCCGTTTTCCAATTCGATATACAGTTCGTCGTACTGTTCGGTACTGCGGAACAGCGCATAAGTAACCGCTTGCAACGACTCGTCGACAACGCGGTATACGCCGTCGACGTATTCAACGTCAGTAAGTTCTATTTCGTCCAAGTAAAGCGCTACTACGAAGTCGGCATACGAAGTAAGATTACTGCGAACCCATTGCTCGCCGTCCAAATAGTACATTGCAAGCATTTTGCCGTCATCCGAAAAGACTACGATATGGTCTTGATACAAACCGCTTCCGTCGTCCTGCGACCAATATGCCAAATTGTCCGCTTGCTTATACGTGTTAGTGTAAGACGCATCGCCTTCCGAAAAGACAGCAACCGATGTAAAATTGGAGTAATCGGCAGCAAGCGCGTTTGCAAATATATCGGTGCTTACCCAATGCGCCGTAATTGTAATTGCGCCCTTAACAGGCTCGGTAAAACCGTATTTATCCGCGCCTACGTACCAACCGGCAAAAAAGTTACCCGCCTTTGTAGGATTGTCGGGACGCTCGACGGTATAGCCGTAAGGAACGTTTTTGCTTTCCACAGCAGAACCGCCGTTGGTATCGAATGTTACTACGTATACTTTTTCGTCCCATTCGGCAGTTAAAGTTAAATCGGCGGTTACGGGAGTAGCAAAGTCGTATTTCAACGCGCCGTTATACCAAAACGTAAAGTTGTAACCTTCCTTTGTGGGATCCGCAGGTTTAGCAACCGTTTTGCCGTGTTCGACAATTTGCGTTTGTACGGCACTTCCGCCGTCGGTATCAAAAGTAACCGTATGCGTTACAACTGCGGCTTTTGCTTGCCAATGCGCAACAAGCGTTATGTCGGCAGATACCGCTATGTCGAACTTGTATTCTACGTCGCCCAAATACCAACCTAAAAAGTCGTAACCCTCCTTTGTAGGGGCAGCGGGTTTTACTGCAAGTTTACCGTCGCCTACCGTTTGAGACGCGACTGCGCTGCCGCCGTCGCTGTTAAAGGTAACCGTATACGTTGCAGGCGTTTTAACGCAAGCCGAAACGGCTACTGCAACCAACACTATTACCGTCACAACAAGCAATACCGATGCAAGTTTGATTTTATTCATAAATGCCCTCCTTAACGGAAAACGCCGCAACTAAATTTTGCGACGTTTTTAATTGTCATATTTGACAACAAAATTTACCAATCAAAAATTAAACACACGCTAATTTATATGTTTTAATTGTACCACCGTATAAACGTATAGTCAATTATTTAACGACAGACTGTATTAAAAGGTTAGTTTAAAGTTTCGCGACGCACTGCGCGGTACTGCATACTTTTGTTGAAGTTCGGGACCGCACGAATTACTGCCCACCCCGCGCATTGCGACGTCCAAACAAACATAGACGTTACCGTTGCGTTTAAGTTCGTAATTGTGTTTACTTTCAATCATATGCTTAACGGAGTACGGCAAAACGGAAAAACTGAAACTTTTTTCCGCCGTTACTTCGGCAAAGTTAACGATATTTAAATACGTACTGCCGTAATGACTGCCCGTTTCCTGCGGACGCACATAGGGCTGAACGCTTTGTTCGGCAGTGCTTTGGTAATGCCCGTATTCGCAAGCAAGCAATTTGTCAACATAACTTTCGCCGCTGCCGTAGCCGAAATACTCAAACTTATTGTACCTATCATTCACTGCAAATTTAAGACCTACCCGCGGAACGGACGGAATATTAGGCGCAATACTATACGACAGCCCGACATTCAATTCGTTACCGCACAAACTTACTTGCAAGGTAAAATCCAACAACGGACTTAAACAGTTTGCCTGCATACTGCCTTGCAAAACCGTAACTCCGTCATTGTGCATTACCGAACGGACTACCGGCTTGCATATATCTACGCCGTATTTTATCCATTGCGATTTAGCCGTACCGTATGCATCGTTATCGGTATAAGCGCGCATTATGTTTATGCTTATAGGTTCGGTTGTAAGAAGATTGCCGCATTTGTCATATACGCTTATTTCGCCGTTGTCTTCATTTACCGAAACGTCAATATTTTTGCCGTAGTTGATAAGTTTAACGGGCAACGGATTACACTTGTCGGATTGAAGTTTGCCGCCGTACACCGCTTTCATTTCCAGCGCGCCCGACTTTAACTTTCGGTCGGCAGTAACTAAACCGTCAACGCAAAAGTTTCCGTCGTGCTGAGCTTCGCCGAAATCGCCGCCGTATTTAAAGCCTTGCTTTGTTTTGATTGCGTGGTCTGCCCATTCCCACACAAAACCGCCCATAAGACGGGGATTATTGTATATCAACTTCCAATAGTCGGCAATGTCGCCGCAACTGTTGCCCATTGCGTGAGAGTATTCGCACAAGACAAGCGGACGGCTTTCCCGCGCGTCGGTGAGATACTTGTCCGTTATAAAGTCGTACTGCGGATACATTACGCTTACCATATCGACGATATTGGTATAGTAATATTTTTTTGCTGCATTTTGCAGCCCTTCGTAATGTATCGGACGGGAGTCGCGCTTGCGGATATACTTTGCGCCCTTTAAAAACGCCTTGCCGAACGAACTTTCGTTGCCTAGCGACCAAATAACCACGCAGCAGCGGTTTTTATCCCGCTCAACTAGCAGTCGGTGACGGTCGAATATGCCGTCCGTCCAAAATTCGTCTTCGGCAAATTTTTGCCAAAGTTTAATATCGTAGCCCCCTTCCGTCTGCACCACGCCGTGAGTTTCCAAGTCGGCTTCGTCCATAACATACAAACCGAAGGCGTCGCACATTTGGTAAAACTGCGGTATATTGGGGTAATGCGAAGTGCGAACGGCGTTACAGTTAAGGGACTTAATTAACTTCAAGTCCGTTTCGATGTCTTTTAGCGTTATCGTTGCGCCCGTTTCGGGGTTGAATTCGTGACGGTTTACGCCTTTTAGTTTTACCGCTTCGCCGTTGATTGTAAAAATGCCGTTTTGCACCTTGCTTTGAACAAAGCCGACTTTTTCGTAGATAACTTCGTCGTCGGCGAACAAAGTGCAATCGTACAAATACGGATTTTCCGCCGTCCATTTAATGACATTAGGAATTTGCAATGAAACAGCTTGCCGTTTTTGACAGAATACCGAATATCCGCCGATATTAACAATAATATCCGTCGGGCTTTCGTTGCGGAAAACAAACACGCCGATATCGCCGTCAAAGATTGTTTCTATTTTGTAGTCGACAATATGTTTAGCAGGACGGGCGAGTATGTACACGCTGCGGAAAATACCCGAAAAACGGGATTTATCCTGACACTCCAAATAACTTGAAACGCACCACTTTAAAACGAATACGTCAAGCGTGTTGATTCCGTCGTTGACAAGGGCGGTAATATCAAATTCGCTTGTGGAGTGCGACACTTGCGAATAGCCCTTAAACACACCGTTGACATACAAGTAAAAGGCACTGTCTACGCCTTCGAAATTGAGATAGTACTTGAACCCGTCGGTTTTGTTTAACGTAAACGCGCGACGGTAATGCCAACAGGGATTGTTGTGCGGAACGTACGGCGGATTAAACGGAAACGGGTAACGGGCATTTATGTATTGAATTTGGTCATATCCGTGCATTTGCGTACAAGACGGAACGGGTATTGTTTGCGTAAGCGCTTCGTTAACGTCAAGTTCGTCCGAACAATTTTTTTGCGCTATTTGCCAAATGCCGTCTAACAATATAAAACGCGAACTGCCGTTGCGGTCGATTATACCGAACTTATACTTGGGTTTGTCCGTCGAAGCAAACGGCACATAATATGCGCGCGGCGGTTCTACGCCGATACGTTGTAATCTTAGATATTCTTTCATATTATACCGAAACATCACTTTTTAGATTTTAAATATTCGTCATATATTTTATGAATTTCGCTATGCAAAAGGTAATTTCTTTTTCTTAACGCTTCCACAAGAGCTAAAACCAAGGGCTTGTTATCTTCGACCATTTTTCTTGCACTGTCGTAATAAGATTGCATATCCGTTTGCACTTTTTTTGCCAATGCATCATTAAATGCGGGACTGTTCAATTCGGTAGAATCGTAGTATTCGAAACCTTGGCAAGCAAGATACTTGTTGTCGCGTTCGATATTTTGGGACACTCTGCCCAAATCGATATAACCGCCTATTGCGCTTTCGCCCATAAAAAATTCTTCGCAAGCATTGCCGGCAAAGGATTGAATATAATCGCGTTGTCTGTCCTTATAAGATTTAATTCCCCGCGTTTTTTTAACGTAAAACCCCGAATCGTCGTCGTTTAGGACTATGTATGCGGCAATACCGTCCAAAAGCAAATCTACAATAGCATGCCCCGATTCGTGAAAAGCAATCGATTCGTTAAACTCACAGGAAACTGTGTGGTTTTCAAACGCCATTGCCGCCTTGAAAAGATGATCCATTGTAACTTTTTCCGCCCTGTCGCGAACGGCATAAATGGACGCATCGTTATAAATGTCATCCACCGTACTGACGGAACAATTTTGCGCAATGTAACAAAAATCTTCCAAATTAAAATCTTCGGCAACTTTTTTATCGGAAAAATACTTATTAAAAATTAATTTAGAATCCGCAAAATTGGGAACGTCAAGCACCAGCCGTTCTTCGAAAACAATATTTTGCAGCAGCGATTCGGGCAGATTTTCGACATTGGTTGCAGTAGCTATTACAAAAACGTCATCGCCGTAGATATCTGTAAAAAGATCGACTAAAAGATCGTACATTTCATCGGGATAAAAATCCAAATCGTCAAGCAAAAACACCGATGGCACGTCCTTAACCGCTTTTTTAAGAGCCTTGCTAATTGCCCTTTTTCCTTTGCCTTGCGGCACGTAAATATTTCTTTGACTTTCCTGCGCGAGAACTTCGGCAAAGAGCGTTTTGCCTACGCCGCCTTCGCCGCTAATTAAAACGCCTTGGGGAATGTGCGCCCCAAAATCTTCGTACCGTTGCGTGTTTTTTAGATAATCGCAAATGGATTTTAATTTTGCGACTTGTTTTTCGTAGCCTAAAATATCGTTAAAACTAGGCATAAATCAATCACCTCCCTATCCTTTGTAACAAGTAAAACTTTGTTGCATTTTACCGATATAATTTACTTTTGCAAAATACCGTTGCACGACTAAAAATTAAAAATACCCACTCAAACCGTAAAGGTTCGAACGGGCACTGTATGGCGGACGATACAGGACTCGTCCGCCTGCGAAGTAGCGGTAAGCGTAGCACCACGGAGCGCTACGTCATTACGTCATCCTGTTAATCCAAATTAAGCAAGCGAAGCCATATAGGAGCAATTTAAAACGGTACTGCCTTGCCGGTACCGTTTAATTGCGACTTACAAGCAAGCTTGCGCTTTGGTGGACGATACAGGACTCGAACCTGTGACTTTCACCACGTCAAGATGACACTCTACCAGCTGAGTTAATCGTCCAAATGTGGTATAATTTTACCATATAAAATTGTTTTTGTAAACGTCTTGACGCAAAAAAATAAAATATTTGCAACCGTTATTAATTATCCGTTAGATTGATTTAAACGAGAATTACATTATGTAACGCAATGCGAGTATTTTATTTATTTAAATACCCTAATAAAGACACATTTGAAAACGCAACAATCGCTATGCAATGCGGACAAAATGTACAATTTGCCAACGGCACAACTTTTTGCGAAAAATTTGTTACAAATAATTGACACAAACAAATAATAATGGTATTATTTATAGGCACTTGGCGATATGGGGGTGTAGCTCAGCTGGGAGAGCACCTGCCTTGCAAGCAGGGG
>CARAIG010000024.1 GCA_948938605.1 uncultured Eubacteriales bacterium | reverse complement strand
ATAATCCACTATATAAACCATCTCTGCATCCCTGGGATGAAGCCTACTAAATAAGTTCGCTACGTTACCCGCAAGCAACTATTTTATTAATTTTAACGTATCACTGCGACAGAAAATTGCGGCATAGTCAGTTTTGTTCCGCTCATTGTCACATCTCTGCCGTTATCAGATGACAAAAATCCTGCAAGTACGCCTTTGAGTCCGTTATCTGCAATGATTTTAGACAAGTCAACTGTTTTGCTCAATTCGAAGTTAAGATTGTATACCAACAGTATTTTACTGCCGTTATATTCACGCACGACGATTGCCACATCGGTATCCTGATACGCTACAAAAGTCGATGTTCCGCGGGCAATTTCGGGATTTTGACGGCGTAAAAGCATTATGCGGCGGTAAAAGTTATACAAACTGTTTTGGTCGTTAATCTGTTCGGAAACGCCGCCCAAATAATCGTCATATTCACCGAAGCGAGTGTCTCCGCCGTAAGCCTTGTAAGCAAACCCGTTTTCACGGCTTTCCACATTGGCGTTGCCCCAATTCATTGCTACGCGGTAAGTTTGATCTTCGTAGTCCGTTTCGGCTATATAACGCAACCCGTTCCGCATACCTATTTCGTTACCGTAATAATTAAACACGTTTCCGCTTTGAGTATACAGCAAGGCTATACCCATTTTATGTTTTGCATACGCAGCGTCCGTTACCTTGTCTTCGCGACTACTGTAATACGATAATGGGAAATTGGACACACGCGACGTGTCGTGATTGCTTGCAAACAGTGCGTCTATGCCCTTTGCAGTCCCCTTTTCCTTGGTTTCCACAACCGATTTGAGTTCAATCGCTTTGTCTAATACGCCGTTATTAAGTATAACAAACATTTTGTTGTATCCGTTTGTTCCGCTCAACTCAAAATTAAAGAAACTTTGAACGGAGTCTTCCGCATAGTGCGGATATACCGTCGTATCGTGAACCCACGCTTCCCCTACCATATAAACGTCGGGGTTATATTTGCGAGCAGTTGCCATCAACCACTTCATAAATTCAACGTTGTTTTCGGCATTACCGAAAAAGTGGTATGCCGCATCCAGCCTGAATGCGTCTACTTTGTAGTCTTGCAACCAAAATTTACAGATTTTTTCAATTTCGTCACGAACGCCTTGACTGTTTAAATTAAACTTAGGCATATGCGAATATCCGCCGAATGTTTGATAATTTTTACCGTCGGCAGAAGTAAAATTGTAATAATCGTAGTACTTGTTTGCGGTATCCTTGCTTGCGTATGCCTTTTGCGATTCCTTAAACCAAGTGTGCTGATTAGACGAATGGTTGATTACCGTATCCAACATAACCGATATGCCCTTGTCGTGAGCCGATTTAACCAACGATTCAAAGTCGGCAAGAGTACCGAATTCGGGATCGATGTTAAAGTAATCGGTAACATCGTACTTGTGATAAGTCGGCGACGGACAAATAGGCGACAGCCAAATACCTGTAAAACCAAGGTTTGCAATATAGTCGAGTTTTTGTTCTATTCCTTTTAGGTCGCCGATTCCGTCTCCGTTGCTATCGGCAAAACTGTACACAAATATATGATAATAATCCTTGTAATACGGGTTCGCATCGTCTTGAATATCGTTGCTTTCCCACGCCTTAATATCCTTAGGCGTACACGCCATACACAGCGTGACGACCAATGTTAAACACAATATTATTGCCAAAATTACAGTAAATTTTTTCATTAGCCTTTAACCGATCCTCCTGTAACGCCTGCGACGTAGTATTTTTGCAAAAACATAAACAGTACTGTAATGGGTATCGCTACGCACGTTGCGCCTACGCAGAACAAAATCCAGTGGGACGAATAGTTTTCCAGTACAAGCATATTTTGCAGTCCCAACGCTACCGTTCCGTAATCATAGTCGCCCATACAAATTAATTTAACGAATACAAAGTCCATCCATGGTCCCATAAATGCCGTTAACGCCGTATACACTATGATGGGTTTACTAAGCGGTAACGTTATCTTAAAGAATATCTGGGCTTGATTTGCGCCGTCAAGTTTTGCCGCTTCGTCCAGACCTTTCGGTATGGTATCGAAAAAGCCTTTTGACACGTAATATCCCATACCTGCACCCGCCGAATAGACGAACACTAACGCTACAATCTTCAATGCGCCTTCGTTTAAACCCAGCGCGCGCAAAATGTTGTAGACTGCGATCATTCCCAAAAAGCCCGGAAACATACCTAAAATAAGAATTAACTTCATATACGGTTTACGCGCTTTAAAACGCATACGCGAAAACGCATAACTTGTTGCAAGCGTCATCAAAGTACTAAGTACGCACGAGCAGCACGCAATCAAGAGTGTATTTCCAAACCAACGCGGAAAGTTTAACCAATCATATTTAGCGTCTGCATAAGTTTCAGGATTACCACCCAACATTTTTGCCCACGCGTCAAGAGTAAATTCGGTAGGAAATACGGTTTTAGGAAACGGCACGCCGATGTCATTGCCGCGGAATGAGTGTATTAATACATACGCAAACGGCAATATCCACATAAGCGCCATTACAGTAAGAATAATATGTATTATAGTAAGCGAGGTTATTCTTTTAGCCTTCATACTACTGTGCTTTTTCGACTTTGCTGTTTTCAAAATATTTGCATTTGTCATCATTGGAAATCCTCCTCGTTTTTAACGGAAGACGTACGGCTATACACAGCAAGTGAAAGAACCGCGCAAACGATAAAGACTAAAATACCTATAACCGAACCTGTTTTGTAATCCATATAGTTACCGCTTACAGTAATATCGTACAACCAAGTAACAAGTAAATCGGTTTTTCCCGCGGGAGCCATCAAATCAGGGGACGTAGGTCCGCCGCCCGTAAGCAAGAAAATAACGTTAAAGTTATTTATGTTTCCTATAAACTGAGTAAGCAAATACGGTCCTGTTACAAACAGCATATAAGGCAACGTAATTTTGAAAAATTGCGTTATGGGACCTGCGCCGTCGATACGCGCCGATTCATACAGATCTTCGGGAATATTCATCAAAATACCGCTTGTAATCAACATCGAATAAGGAATACCTATCCACATATTGATAACAACAACCATTGTACGCGCAAGCGTAACGTCTTCGAGCCAGCGTATGTTTTTGTCAATCCAGCCCCACGACATAAGTATTTGGTTAATCAATCCGCCTTCGGTAGAAAAGAATTTACTTACTACCAACAAACTTACGAATTGCGGAACCGCTATTGTAATTACGAAAAAACTGCGGAATACTTTTTTAAAGCGGACGCCTTTTTTGTTGATAAGTATTGCAAGTACCATTCCGCCTATATATGTAGTAACGGTAGACAACACCGCCCACAACAACGTCCAACCTAGCAGTCTCCAAAACGTTGCTCCCATCGATGACGTTCCGGTAGATGCAAACAGCGACTTGAAGTTATCAAAACCTACCCAAGTAAACAGTTGCGCCGGCGTTAGGTGATTTTTGTCATAGTTGGTAAACGCTATAAGAATCATAAAAATCAGCGGTATAATCGTAAAGCATACTATACCCAACGTAGGCAACGCAAGTAACGTTACGTGGAAGTTTTTATTTAACATTTGCCTTACATCGTCTTTGGTGTGTTCGATAGGCAAGCCCAATTCCGAAATTTCTTGATTTGAAAACGCGTTTTTAAGTTGTTTAACGTACAGCGCGGCAAACACGACAATGAACAAAATCGTAATTATGCCAAACAACAGTATAAGCAACGAATTGTCCCCTGCCGAAGTACCTATTTGCAAACCGTCGTCATTAAAAATAGGTCCTTGTTTTTCGGTACCCAATGTCCCGAATTTGCCCAGATACGTACTGCCGAAAAATATCATATATAAAATGAAACCGATTTCCAGCAGCAAATATAACGAACCGCGCAAAGCCTGGCCGTACATAAAGCAGCCAAAGCCCATTATCAAAAAAGATAAACGGGTTTTCCAGTTGCCGTGCCGCATTATCTGCCAAATGCCGACAAAAAAGTCGCCTATACTCTTAAAAAAGCGCACTACCGAATTTCCCACCGATTGTAGCCACATAACAAACTTGTTAGGCTTTTTTGCCGATATATTTGTCATTTCTGCCATAAATTTTCTCCTAACAAAGTGATTGATGTTTTGCTAAACGCCTAGCATTTAACAAAAACATTTTGTTTATTTTGCCTTTTGGCATTTAAACAAGAATGTCGGGGGAGAGCATTCTCCCTCCTCCGACACCTTTAATTTTACATAAAACCGCAAATCTTACGCGGTTGCTTTAAGTTTAAAACCAACTTTCAACGCGTCAAGCAACTTTTGCATTTCGGCAATTTGGAATTGTCCGTCCTTTACATATGTTCCGATAACGGTTGCGTCTGTTGCGTTCATAGCGTTAACGCATGTGGGCAAAGCGTCCCAAAAACCTTCGGGAAGGTTTATTTGCGCAACTGTGTTAGCCTGTTGTTTCGAAATAACTTCCAATGTAGGCAAAGCTTTTGCAGCATCGCTGTTAGCGGAATTTTTATTGGAAGGACCTGCCGACAAAGCGGTAACCTTTGCAGTTTGCACTTCTTCACCGGTAAGATAATTTGCAAGAGCGTGCGACGCTTCCAAATATTTACCTTGTCCGTTAACGCCTATAAGTTTAGATCCAAGGAACGATTTCATTGTTTTGGTTTCGCCGTCAACCGTAATCGAGGGCAAAGGCGCAAGTTTAATTTTTGTGTTTTTGGATACGCCCGTATCGCCGGAATAAATCCACGAACCTGCAACGCCGGCAACAATAGTTCCGTCAATAAGACCTGCTTTGGCATCGTCGGGAGACATCATTGTGATATCTTGTTGCGAAGACAAATAATATGCTGCTTTAAGCGCTTTAATTCCTACTTCGGGAGTATCGAAGTTGGTGGACGTTTCGTTAGCTTCCCCGCCGAAAGCAAAGAATAACGAAGCTTGATACCAAGCTGTACCGTAGTCCCATTGTACCTTTACGCGGTCAGTACCGGTAGCCGAACCGTTTACTTCGTTAACAGCTGCAAAAATGCCTTCCCAAGACTTAATATCTTCTTCACTGAGCACTTCGGAGTTATAATAAAGGAAGTAGCAGTTGTCCGCTTGCATAGGATAAGCGTAAAGTTTTCCGTCATAGGTAGCGGCTTCAACCGAACTTTCAACGTTTCTGTCGGCAATTGCTTTCGCTGCGCCTTCGGTAGGGTTACCGATAGCGGCAAGCGCACCGGCGGTAACAAGTTTAGAAACTTGGTCGTCGGCAAAACAGAATACGTCGGCAGAATCTTCGGGAGCGTTCATAACGTTAGTACCCGCTTCGCCTTCGCTCATAATACCTAACTTAACTCTAAATTGACGTCCTTGGCTGTCTTTGTAATCGGCAGCCCATTTTTCCGCCCATTCTTTATAGAAAGTTTGAGCGTTGGAAGGAGCCCAAACAAGCAATTCTATTGCTTTTTCTTGTTTACATGCTGTCATTGCTACAACGGATAAAACCATTACCGTTGCCAACAACACTGCAATTAAAATTTTGGATTTTTTCATTACTATACCTCTTTTTATTATGCTTCGGCATCGGCTGTTCCGATTGTGATGTTGTCGTTGTCGGCAGTAATACCTGTGCTAGTGTATACAATGGTGTATTCGCCTGCGGGTAATACCAATGCTGCTTTTTCTACCCAGTCGGTACCTTCAATGCGGCTTGCTGCGCCGTATTCGATTCTACCTTGGATTGTGCAGCCTGCTTCTACCGTTACGCTTAATCCTTCGTCATATTGTGCAAACATTCCGTACCAAAGGTCGAATGCTATGCCTTTTGTTTCGCGGGCAATAATATTGCTTCCGCCCTTGATTAGGATTGTTCCGAAGTTGTTGGAAAGAGTATAAGCTGTGCCTTCGCCTGCAAGTTTGCTGCCGTCCAATGTTACGTTGTCAAGAGTCAAATTGCAGTAGTTTTGTACCAACATCGAAGTGCTGTTTGCTTCGCTCGTGATTGTACCGTTTTTGAATACTACGGTGTTGCCTTTTTCAAGGTGGATACTTTGAGATACTGTACCGGTGCTGCCAACAAGAGGTTTACCGATTGTCAATGTGTGGTTGTTAAGGTCGATTGTGAAGTTACGAGAACCTTCGCCAAGGAAGATACCGCCGCTTACTACGTCCTTTTGCAATACAATCGTTTCACCGTTTTCAACTGCTTCGATTGCTTCGAGAAGAGTTGCATAGGAAGTGTTTCCGATTTTTGCTTCGCCTTCAACGGGAGATTCACTTTCAAGCGCGGTAATCAGTATTACAAACTTGTGATCAGTTGTACTGAAAGTAATTGTCGCAGTGCAATCGTGAGCAACTACAACGTTGCCGCTATCCTTTGTGCCTGCAAAGAAATATTCAACGGCCGATGCGCCTCCGGGAAGTTGCAAACCTGCGGCAAGAGTAACCGTACCGTTGAGAACTCCCCAACCGCCTTGGTTAACGGAACCGTCCCAAGTACCAATTGATCTTACTTTGAAACTGTCGCCCGCTTTTAATGAAACGTTTTCCAACTTAGCGGTTTGTGCATCGATACCTGTCATTTTTACGCCGTTATTCCAATCGGTAACACCGTTAACGGTTCCTACCAATTCGACTTCTAAAAATTCCGGTTCTTCGGGTAATGTGGGATCGATTTGAGTAACTTCGATTTCGATTTCGCCTGTTGCCAAAGTAAACTTAACGTTGATTGTCATAGCATACAAAGCCTTGATGTCACCTTTTTCGTTTTGAGAATCGCCGCCGAAGACGTCTGCTGCATTTTCAGCTGTTATACCTTCGGGAAGAGTGGTTACGTCATCGGCAAAAGTCACTTCCATAAGTTTGCCGCGTCCCCATTCACCGCGTCCCCAACCGTTTTCGTTAACTTTGAATTTAAATCCTGTGTTAAGGGGTAATTCTACGCCTGTTAACGTCCAAACTTTTTTGTCCTCGGTTGCAAAGATGTATTTTGCCTGTGTTGCATCGTTAGGGTCTAATTTTTGAGCCCATTCCGTGCCGTTTTTAACCAATCCTGCCAAGATGATGCCTGTTTCGGCAACAGGTTTAACAATGTCGCCTGTTGTGCTGTTGACTACGATTTCAATGTACGAATCGGTTTTGCCTGCATAGTAGAAATTAACTGTGACGTTCATTGCGCACAAAACTTGAATGTTTCCGCCAAGGTTAAACAAATCTTCGACTTTTTCTACGCCGGCGGGGAGAGTTGCGCTTGCACCCTTAGTAATTTTTGTAACTTTTTCACCGCCGTAGTTGATTTCCTTGGTGTCCCAATCCTTATAACTTGTTTTAACTTTAAATTCGTCAAGTCCCATAAGATCAAGAGTTTTTGTATACAGGTTAATAGGATTGTTTGAATTAGTAAGTTGTAAGTTTTCGTCTTCGGCGCAAACTTCGGGATCCCAGTTAGTAACGCCGCCGATAATACCGATTAAGCAATATCCTTCTTCTTCGCCCCTACTGATGTTTCTCGTCCAGTTTGCGTACAAGTCGGTATCTTCGGTAAATACTTCCTTAGTCAAGTCTACCTTATCCTTAAAGGTATATCTGCCTTCATCGTCCTGTCCGACAGTTTTATACCAACCTTCAAAAGTATAACCCGCTTTGGTCGTGGTCTTTTCGCTTGCAGTAGCCATTCCCTTTACAGTAGTTACTTCTTCTAATTTTTTGCCGTTTGCTTCGCGGAAGGTAACGGTGTATTCTTTATTGCAGGCAGCAAGTACCAATACAGCCGAAACAGCCAACAAAGCAATAAGCAAAATTGCTAATGTTCTCTTTTTCATATTTTTCTCCTTAATTTTTATTATTATTTCATCCCGCATACGGGAATAATAATCTTATTAAATATCGATTCATATACTCTGTCGCTATTATCACTATGGATTGCGCAAAAGTCGACAAAACGGTGTATTTGTATGCTTTTTTTACTACAAACCACCGAGATCGACGATATTTATGCGTATTAATATAACGATAAAACGCTTTTATTATACCCCCCCCCGTATGCAAATGTCAATACCTTTATTAAAAATAAAATATTTTTAGTGTTATTTCGCTTTTAGTGTTATATTTATGCTTTATCGGTGTTATTTTTAAAGCAAAACACTTATAGTTTGACTTAAAAAATAATTTTTAGATTTTTTAAATAGGGGTTGAATTTATCCTAGATTTGGGGTATACTTATACCGTATAAGCAATCTGATTTGGCGTTATGCAAGCGACATCCTTATAATACAAACACATCTTGGAGGTTTTTCTATGAATATAGCAATAGTTACAGGCGCGTCCAGCGGAATGGGACAAGCGTTTGCGTTAAAACTCGATTCGATCGGTTTGGACGAAATTTGGCTTGTCGCGCTGGACAAAAGCGGGCTGGACGAAACGGCAGAACAAATGACCACGCCTACACGCCTTTTTGCGGTTGACCTAACCAAAGACGGCGTAGATAGTATACGCAATAGTCTGCAACAATACTCGCCTAACGTACGTTGGCTGGTAAACGCAAGCGGATTCGGCAAATTCGGCAGATATGACGAAATTCCCGTTGAGCAAAGTACTAATATGGTACGCTTAAACTGCGAAACGTTGGTAGCGGTAACGGAATACTGCTTGCCGTATATGAGTGCGGGTGCTAAAATTGCCGAATTCAGTTCGGTTGCGGCATTTCAGCCCACGCCTTACCAAAACGTATACGCCGCCACCAAAGCGTTTGTGCACAGTTATGCAAGGGCGTTAAACGTCGAATTGCGTCCACGCAAAATCAAGGTTTGCGCCGTTTGTCCGTTTTGGACGAAGTCCAAGTTTTTCGACCGCGCGGGACAAACGGAAAAACACGTAGTAATTAAGTTTGCCGCAATGTACGAACCACGTGACGTAGTAAACAAAGCGTACAAGGATATTATGCGGGGCAAGGACATTTCCATTTGCGGATTTACCGCACGCGCGCAAGTACGCTTGGTAAGGCTAGTCCCCACCACTATGGTTATGAACACTTGGGTTAAGCAGCAACAGTTTGACAAACGCTACCGCTGAGTGTGCATAAACTTTGCAACACTGCATTAAGCTTGCATTTTTGCTCAGTCTCGTACGGCTTAGTACATTCCATCGCAAAATCCGCACCCGCCTTGTCTTACTCGTTTCTGCGCACTCAGCCCATTAGACTTTTTATTGCCATAACAATTGTAACAGCGCCCTTGAAGCAATACGGTTATAAATAATAAATAACAAGTTATCACTCGGATTGCTTTGCTGACGTTCGCAATGACGAATGCAATCGAAAATTAATATTTTATGTCAATTGAGCGAACACGTTTCATCCGCCGAAACCGCCGTTGCTCATTACTGTATTATTACATTAGCAACGTGATATTCGAACCCAATAAACCAAACAAGCGCATTTACGCCGAATAACCACACATAACGCCGCCTAAACTTTACAGCGTTTGAATTTCACGTTGCTAGGCATTTTCACATAAAGGAGTTAAATATTTATGTTAATAGACAGCAAACAAATAGTATCGATGACCGAAGCAAACCAAAATTTTTCCAAGGTTGTACGCCAAGCGGAAGAAAACGGCTGCGTTGTGATATTTAAAAACAACAACCCTAAATTTGCGTTAGTCGACCTTGACCAACTGCGGATAAGTTTGGAACAAAGCGACGACCGTCTTGACAAAATGGTCAAAAAGGAACTTAACCGCGCAAAGTGGCTGTAATACATACGTATGGCGGGTTTTGCCTAAAATCGGCTTCCCTGCGGTGCCGCTCAGCCGAGAGCAACCCCGAACGCCATAAATATCGAGTACACCGGGATATATTATATTGTTTTTAGGCAAACACACTCGCTTTTAGAGTAAAACGGTTGAGAAACGTTTAAAATGCATAATGCGTAATTGCGCATTAAATTAAACCGACTCGCGTAATTGATATTTTGTAAATTTACATATTGTAACTAAAAAGATTGTGTGCTAAAATACTGTTGTACGTTTTGTTAAACGTTGCTTTACAAAATGTACTAAAAAGCACGCAGTTTTTTATTTTTGTTGCGCTAAGTCGTCAAGACGTACAGCAACGTTATTAAACAAATATTATAGGGGATAAGCATTATGTTAATAGAAAAACTTAAAAAACATTGGTTAGCAATTTTATCCGTTGCACTAAGTCTTGTAGTCGCCTTGTTTTGGCTGGCATTAAGGGTAAATTGGAGCGGTATATCCAAAAACTTCGGGGCGGACAAAAACCGTTCGTTTTTTATTATGGAAACGCCGCTAATATTTTGCATACTGATGTTTTTAGCGGTAATTTACGCACTAGTCGCTTTTTTTGTTTGGAGCGGCAAACGGAAAGCACCGTTTATTGTGTCCTTGTCGCTTAGCGGAGTGTTTTTTATACTGGAACTTGTAGTAGTCATTATGGGCGCAAAGGATTACCTGCCCTTTATACTGCCTACGTTCGGACTGTCGTTGCTTATATGCCTATGTCTGTTGGCATTCGGGTTGCTGTTGTTTTTTCCAAACACTGCAAAAACAAAACTGGTTACCGCCCTTAAATGGACAACGCTGTCCGTTGCGGTATTCGGAACCGTTTTAGTAGCGTTCGACGTAAAAGCCAACTACTTTACATACAACCCCGTTGTGTACGCCGTTGAAGACGAATACCAAATAGTATTTTCCACAAATGACGAAAGCATTGTTTGGGTAGAAATCGACGGCGAAAAGTACTACGACTTGTACGCGGGCAGTATGAAAAGCAAAGACTTGGTTCACAAAGTAACCGTCCCGCAGGAAAAACTGGACAAAGCGGGCAAGTACACCGTAGGCGCGCAAACGATGATTTACCGCGGACCGTTCGGCGGATATAAAGGTAAAACGTTTACGCAAGATTACAACTTCCGCGCGGTTGATATTTCCGACGGGTTCGACTACTACACAATAACCGACGTTCACGGATCGCGCAAAGGAGCGGTCAATGCTGCCGCCGCATTCGAAGCGGAACTTAAAAAGAACAACCGCACTACCGATTTGTTGGTTGTTTTAGGGGACAGTTACTCAATGATAGACAGCGAATACGACGCGCAGTTTACCAATCTGTTTGCTCACGACATAACCAAAGGGGAATACCCGGTAGTTTATGCGCGCGGCAATCACGAAATTAAAGGCAAGTACGCCGAAGACCTGTACAAATACGTCGGCAGCAAAAACCAAAACTTTTACTACGACTTTACCCTTGCGGGCGGCAAGGTTTACGGTATAACGCTTGACTTAGGGGAAGACCACACCGAAGGCGCAAACGATGACGACGGCTGGTGGGAATATTACGGCACCGACGTATTTTCGCAATACCGTAACGACCAAACCAAATTTTTACAGCAAATCGTCGACAGCGGAAAATATCTCAACCGCGACTATACCCTTGTATGCTGCCACATACCCATTCAGTTTGTAAACAACCGCCACAACAATATGCAAGTAAAAGCCGATTGGACAAGTTTGCTTAACACAATTCAACCCGACTTATGCGTATACGGACACCAACACGACTTGTACCCGTTCCTTGACGGACAGGATACTCAATACGACGGAAAACCGACAAAATACTGCGAACAAGGCAAACTTGTTTACAACAGTCAATTTAAAGGGAAAAATACTACTTACGGCGGATATTTAACCGACTTTTACTTCAACGGATTTGTTTGCGGGCGCAGGGGCTCCACGCAGACCGATACGGTCGGAGCGTTTAACAAATCTCAACATATAGGACTGGGTACTAGCGTAGACTTTAACTCAAACAAGCAAACAAGCGTTTACTGGAACAGCAAAGGGGAAAAAGTTGCGGTATTCAATCCCTTTGTAGAAGGCGAAGCACAAACCGCATTTGTAACAGAACTTAAATAAGTTTTAGTGCAACTACGCACATTTAAATGTACATTATTCAATATTAAAAAGGCGACGGAATTTCCGTCGCCTTTATATTTTTTGAAAAGAGATTTTAGTTTTTCTAATTATTTTTCAAATGCGGATTTAAGCAAGCTGAAATAATCCCACATATCCGTCCAGGTAGCACCTGTTTTAACGCCGTTTTTGTCAACAAGTTCGTTGTCGAGTTTAGCGTTGGTTGCGGAGTTATCTTGCTTTTTGAAATCATCCTTTGCGCTTGCTCCGCCGAAGCCGTTAGCTATAACGTAGTCGCAAGTAGCCTTAACGTTTGCTTTCCAGCCAAGAGCGTTTTCAGCGGGAGTTCCCCAATAGCCGTTTTCCGTTTTAAGCAATGCTTTTGCATTTAAAACGTCAGTCTTGTCGCCCGAAGCCGTAACAACCGTTACGCTGTTGCTAGCAACTGCTTCAAAGTACTTTTCGCAGTTAGCTTCGTCGGCAAAGAATTCGAGCATTGTTTTTGTTCCTACCATATAACCCTTAGACAAAGTGTTTTCGCCTGATGTTACTTCGGTTGTGTCGTACGTCATAGTAACGCCGGCAAATTTAACGGTTTTATAAAACTTACCCGTAGCAACGCTACCGTGGTTAAGGTATTTACCTTCCACTACGTAAGTTCCGTCCGCCGTTTCGCCTTGAACATACGTGGGCAAGCACGCTTCATTCAAATCTGCGGATACTAAACTGTCGCCGGCTCTTGTTACGGTAGCCTTACCGACATAACCTTTTCCGTGCACAAGTCCGTATGCCGTTTTTTCTTGGGGTTTTTCGCAGGCAACCAACGCTACTAACGCAAGTACCATAACAACCGCCAAAACAACCGACAGGACAATTGCATGTTGTTTTTTCATGTTTCTGTTCTCCTTAAAATAATTTTCGGCTTATGCCAAGTGCTATTGTACTAACTAATACCCCCCCCCCCGTCAAGTATTTTAAGGTGTATATTCAATATATAAATTTTATAATGTTATAACTTTTTTATTTGCTAAAATAATATACTCTGCACTCCGATTATGTGATATAATAATTCTACAATACGCAAAAACCCCCGAAATACCGTCAAAAAGCGGTGTTTTCGGGGGTTTTTTCCTTTTCGTGTTACTAACCTGATACTAATT
>CARAIG010000023.1 GCA_948938605.1 uncultured Eubacteriales bacterium | reverse complement strand
TTTTTGTATACGAAAACCCCGCGATAGTCGCGGGGTTCAGTAAAGGTTCTACCGATGAGACGGACAAAGAAACTCCGTTTGTGTATAATAAGTATGACCTGCCAGTCAACAAAAACACAAACGGAGGACAAAAAATGAAAGAATCATTTAATGACAACAATAGTTTAGCACATACGAAATGGAATTGCAAATACCACATAGTGTTTGCGCCAAAATACCGCAGAAAAGTATTTTACGAAAGCAAGAGAGCGGATATAAGGGATGTACTGCGGAAGTTGTGCCAATGGAAAGGAGTAGAGATAATAGAAGGAGAAGTGTGTCCTGACCATATACATATAATGGTAAGTATCCCGCCCAAAATGAGCGTTTCGGGTTTTATGGGATATTTGAAAGGAAAGAGTAGTTTGATAATATACCAAAGATGGGGTAATATGAAATTTGCTTACCGAAACCGCGAATTTTGGTGTAAGGGATACTATGTAGATACGGTAGGAAAAAACACGAAAGCGATAAAGGAATACATAGCGAATCAACTAAAACAAGATAAAGAAAACGATCAACTAAGTATATTTGATCCAAGAGACCCGTTTACGGGCAACTAATAATCCTGTGCATGGCTGGCAGGCCAATAAAAGACGCACTTGTGCGTAGCCTGCAACATTAGGGCTATGCCCGAAAATGCAAAGCCACCCGCTATGCGGGTGGATGCTTACTTTATATTTGCAGTTGTTTTGCGCGCGGTTGCCTGTGTAATAGACAATTTTAACCGATGTTTAAGTGTTTATAAGGTTTAAATTATAAAAATAATAAATAATAATCTAAATAATTTGTATTGTAATTGACAACGGAATATGGTATACTAGTGTAGACGGAATAGGTGCTTTTGCTTATTGCCGTTAAACGTAGCATTGTACCGCATTTTGTAAAATGTGCGGTACGGCAAAAGGATAAACTTTTGCTTGCCGTTGGTGCAAGTTTAATTGCACTTTCGGTAAAACTATTAGGAGGTATTTTATGAAACTCGAAATCGTAGCCAAAAACTACCGCGCGTCCGACAAATTGGAACAAATTTTGTCCGCTAAAACCAAAAAATTGGACAAATATTTCCCCGATGACAAAACGCCCTGCAAGGTTGCGCTGAGCGAATCGGGCAGACAATGCAAAATGGAAATTTCCATCAACTACCACGGAACGTATATCCGCAGTGAAGTGGTAGGTGCAAATATGTACTACAATATTGACGCTTGTTTACCTAAATTGGAACGTCAAATAGTAAAACACCGCGAAAAGTTAAATAAATCCTACAAAATGCCTGAACGTCAAGACGACTTCGAATTTGTATCTGCCGTTGACGATACGCCGGTGGAAATTGCCAAGACCAAGCGTTTTGAAATTGCGGAAATGTCCGCAATCGAAGCGGCGGAAAGCTTGGATATGGTCGACCACGACTTTTACTTGTTTGTAAATGCGGAAACAGGCAACGTCGAAGCTGTTTACCGTCGCAAGGACGGAACAATCGGCTTGCTGCAACCGTATACTGAATAGGAGTAATATATGAACATATTAACATCTTTATTGCTGGACGCGGCTGCCGACAGTTTTGTAAGGTTGTTTACCGAAATGAACGCTTGGACGATAGTGCTGTTTGTTTTGGGAATTATCTTTTGCGCAATCGAAGCGTGCGTGCCCGGTTTCGGATTTTTCGGTATTGCGGGCTGCATAATGATTGTAGCG
>CARAIG010000022.1 GCA_948938605.1 uncultured Eubacteriales bacterium | reverse complement strand
GACATTACTCCGTCTCTATCTACCAATGCGTAGTTATTTAACACTCGTACACTTTTAGGATAATGAGACAGTATATATTGCGTTCTTTCACCGTTGAGAATTATGAAAAATCCTTTTTTCTTTATAGCAAAAGAATGCACTTCTTTTTCCGTAAGGTAATGATCGTCGAAGTAAATATATACATCATAATTCTTCCTTAAAAATGTTGGTCCGGGGCAGTATAATGTAATATACACGTCATTCCACGAAATGCTTTTACGTTTAAGTGTTATTTTTTCGTTTGTAAATTTTATTACATTACTATATTTTTTCCAATGGAACACAATCGCGAATGTCAACATAATAATTGCAAAAGGCAAAATTAGAAATCCTGTAGAATCGTGAAACAACCAGAACAACAAACACATAAATATAAAAACTATGGTAATTGTCCAAAAAACGCTTACTATTATTCTACCATTTGGCACCGTATTGTATTTTACATTATCTTTTTTCTTTTTCATTTCCCTTTAAATGCTCCTATTGTTAAATCGCTCGCCATAATTGAAAATTATATTATAACGTATTTATGGTGTCAACTTGGTTCAATTTTGCAAAAAAAACAAGCAACCTGTAAAAGATTGCTTGCATTTTTGGTTTTATTAGTTCGAACTCTTAACTTTTGCAGCCTTACCTGTACGTGAACGCAAATAGTAAAGTTTAGCTCTACGTACATGTCCTTTGCGAACAACTACAATGCTGTCGATTTTGGGACTGTGTACGGGGAATGTACGTTCAACACCGATACCGGACGAAATACGTCTTACAGTAAATGTTTCGCGAAGACCGCCATGTTTGCGGGCAATTACAATACCTTCGTAAGCTTGAATTCTTTCCTTGTTACCTTCGATAACCTTAAAGTTTACGCGAACAGTGTCGCCTACATTGAAGGGGGTAACTTCACGTAAAGAAGCTGTTTCGATTTGCTTAATGATGTCCATTTGACTTTTCCTCCAAAAATATTTTGTTAACTAAGCGTTCATAAACTACTTACAAAGTCAGAGGACCGCCCGAAGTCACTGATATATTCTAGCATACCGTACAATTAAACGCAACTGTTTTTTAGCACTTTGCAACAAAAATATATCAATATGCCCTTGATATAAACTAGAAGTAAGCCCAAATAAGATACTTTAAAATATTATGCCTAAAATAGTATGTTTGTTTCAATAAAAAAATGAGCATAGTAATGACTATTTTAAGGGCGATAAGCGTCTACTATCGTAGAAGGAACGCCGTCTACAACTTCCATAACGTCAAAGCGAACTGGTGCCCCAACCTTGCGTTGGTTAAACATCCAATAATTTGCCGCCGAAATTATCCTTTGTTGTTTATACGGCGTAACTGCTTCGCGCGGGGAACCGAACGCACGACTGTTGCGGCTTTTTACTTCGACAAAAACATAGTAACCGTCTTTATGCGCGACAATGTCTATTTCGCCAAATCTGCAATTAAAATTGCGTTCCAATATAGCATAGCCGTTTTTTTGCAAGTGTTTAACCGCTATATCTTCGCCAAGTTTACCAATCGCACGTGTGTTCATTCGTCCACCTTGACAAAATTTCCTATAAAGCTACGCCTATGTATCGGGCAAGGACCGTATTCTTTAAGCAATTTAATATGCTCCGCCGTTCCGTATCCCTTGTGCTTAGCAAAATTGTATTGCGGATACTGTTTGTCGTAATCGAGCATTAATCTGTCACGCGTTACCTTTGCTACAATGCTTG
This sequence comes from uncultured Eubacteriales bacterium, assembly GCA_948938605.1. Taxonomy (GTDB): domain Bacteria; phylum Bacillota; class Clostridia; order Christensenellales; family CAG-314; genus Fimimonas. The sequence continues at coordinate 17,900 of CARAIG010000022.1, read as the reverse complement.
CTGCCGCAATACTGTAACTTAAAGCATCGCCGTGTATTATCGAAACCGTTTTCACATCGGTATTCAACTTGACTGCGTCAATTAAAACGCAATCCACTTTTTTAAGTTTTTCTATGCACTCCAACATCCCCTGCTTTGTTGCGTTAAGGATGTTAATGTCATCTATCACTTTTTCCGACACTATTGCAACATGTAAATCCAACGCTTGCTTAACGATTTTATCGTAAAGCATATCGCGCTTTTTTGCCGACAGTTTTTTACTGTCGTTAATTCCGTCAATCGGGTTATCTAACAGCATTATTACCGAAGCAACAACAACGGGTCCTGCAAGGGGTCCCCTGCCTGCTTCGTCAATGCCTGCTATATATTTATACCCGTCTTTCAACATTTGTTGTTCGTATTCTAACATATCAATATTTTTAATTAAAACATTATAAAATTCTTAAATGCAATCTTTGTAAATTGCCACAAGTTGTCGCAAGTTAAATATACAACAAAAATTATAACGCATAAGTTGTATTGAATTCGGCGCACGACGATACATCGGCAAATTAACCTTCAACAGCAATTTATTTGTTTACAAACATATATCGGCGGGCAAATCCAATGTAATTTTTCCGATTTTGCCTTTGCGAAAATCATCCAACACCGCTTTACTGCAACGTTCGAAGTCAACTTCACCGCCACGTAATAAAAACCCGCGCTTCAATGCAATTTGCTCAAAAATTTCAGCTGTCAATTTATTTTCAATATCTATTTTAAACCGCTCGGACAACATTTGCGGATACTGCGCAACCAATTCGGCAATTAGCATATTTGCAACTTCGTACAAATCGACAACGTCGTCCTTTACGCTTCCGATAAAACACAATCGTGCCGCTATTTGCTCGTTTTCAAACTTCGGCCACAGCGTTCCGGGAGTATCCAGCAGTTCCAATCCCGATTGCAACCGCACCCACTGTTTACCTTTTGTAACACCGGGTTTATCGCCTGTAATTACCGCCTTTTTACCCGACAAACAGTTAATCAGTGTAGATTTACCGCAATTAGGAACGCCGATTATAAGGCAACGTACGGGCTTAAAAATGCCTTTGGCTTTATACTTAGCACGCAAATCAGCCGTAATGCTTGCAAAACCGTTAGCAATTTTACTTGCTTCCGCCGATGCCGTCGCCGTCACTTTGACATACGCTAAATCGTTCGATTGAAAGTATTTGCACCATTTGTCCACTTTAAGCTGATCGGCAAGATCGCACTTATTAAGGATAAACAAGCAAGGTTTGTTGCCTACAATTTTGTTAAAACTAGGGTTAAAACACGACGCGGGCGCGCGCGCATCTAGGACGTATCCGATTGCATCGACAATCTTAACGTTTTCCTCCATCATACGCAATGCCTTAGTCATATGCCCGGGAAACCACTGTATCGTCATTTATCCTCCAACAAGTCAGGACGAACCCGACGGGTTATTTCAATCGATTGTTCTCGACGCCATTGCTCGATATTTTGATGATTGCCGCTAACAAGCACATCGGGAACACTCAATCTGCAAAACTCTTGCGGACGGGTATATTGCGGATATTCCAACAAATCACTCGAAAACGATTCGTCCACCGTCGATTGACTGTTGCCCAAAACATTCGGCACATATCTTAAAACCGCATCGATCAACGTCATTGCGGGCAATTCGCCGCCGGACAATACATAGTCGCCGACAGATATTTCCATATCGATGTCCAAGGCGATTACACGCTGATCTACCCCTTCATAGTGACCGCACAAAATAAGCAAGTCGCTGTTTTGCGAAAGTTCCTTAACAATTTGTTGATTTAAACGCTTGCCGCGCGGGGACATATAAATGCGCACAGCCTTATGCTTTGGGTCGACAGCGTTTATACAATCGTGTATCGGCTGCGGAGTCATTACCATACCTGCACCACCGCCAAACGGCGTATCGTCGCATTTTTTATGCTTATCAATCGAGTAGTTGCGGATGTTGTGACAATTTAGTTCAAATAAACCTTTTTCCTTGGCTTTGCCCATTAAAGAACTGTCCAACGCCACAAACATTTCGGGAAAAAGAGTCAGCACGTCAATCTTCATAAACCGCTACCTCGCTCAATCTTTTAGCGTCTAACAATATACTTTTGCTGTCAATATTAACTGTAAGCACCAAATCGTTTAAAAACGGAAACGACACTTCCTTCCCGTCATTACGGCAAACAAAAACGTCTGCCGAACCGTATTGTAAGATGTCCATCACTTCGCCGACAATTTGCCCGTCGCTTGAAGACACTTTGCAACCAATCAAGTCGTCAATAAAATATCTGTTTTTAGGCAAATCAACAGCATCTTTATCCGCATATACCGTCCAATTGCGCAACGACTCAGCCATATTGCGGTCAATAACTCCGTCCAAAAGCATATAACAAAACTTACCGTCGCACCTTACGTGATTTACGGCATATGTATTTGTACCTATATAAACTTGCTTTAATCCTTTAAGCATTACAGCGTCGTCAACAAAACAAGCAAGTTTCAACTCGCCCTTTATGCCTTGCGCTTTTAACACTTTACCTATTTCTATCTTCATATATAAAAAGCCACAAGAAATACCTTGTGGCAAATTTAATTAGTCTTCTATCTCAATACTGTATCTTTTGCCGTTTTTAACACCGACAGCCTTGGCCAAAGTACGGATAGACATTGCAATTTTGCCTTGCTTGCCAATGACTTTACCTATATCGTTTTCTGCAACGCGAATGGTAATCACTTCCGTATCGTTTTCCTGCACAGAAGTAATATTAATTGCGGACTTGTCGTCAACAAGCTGTTCTACTATATACGTAACAAGTTCCAACATAATTATACCCCGAACTATGCCTTAGGTGCTTTTCTGGCTTCAAGTACGTTTTCGCGAACGAGTAATGTGCGGACTGTTTCCGTCGGTTGAACACCGCAGGAAATCCATTTCTTTGCCTTTTCAACGTCAAGATGAAGTTCTTCGTTCAAGGGGTTGTACGTACCAACCAAGTCAACGTATTGTCCGTCGCGCGCCTTGTGCGAATCGATAACTACAACACGATAGAAAGGACTTTTTTTGTCGCCCATTCTTGTCAATCTCATTTTTACTGCCATTTTTGTTTCCTCCAAAGTAATTTATATTTATTAAAATTGTTTAATAACAAATTTTATCGATTAAAACGGTAAACGCTTCGATTTAGACATCTTCTTCATCATATCACGCGTTTGCTCAAACTGTTTTATAAGACGGTTAACATCCTGAACTTGCAATCCGCATCCCGAAGCAATACGCTTACGGCGCGAATAATTTAATATTTTGGGGTTGGAACGTTCTTCCCTAGTCATAGATTGAATGATTGCTTTATTGCGTTTAATCTGTGCTTCATCCACTTTTTTATCGCCCAACTTCAATTTATTTGCACCGGGAATCATCCCCACAAGGTCGTTCAAGTCCCCCATTTTAGCAACTTGCTCAAACTGTTCGAGATAGTCATTCAAGTCAAATGACGCTTCTTTAAGTTTTTTAGCCATTTTAAGGGCTTGTTCTTCGTCAATAGCCGTTTGAGCCTTTTCGATCAGCGTCAACACGTCGCCCATACCAAGTATACGCGATGCCATCCTGTCGGGATAAAACGGTTCCAAGTCTTCAGGTTTTTCGCCTGTACCGACAAACTTAATAGGTTTACCCGTAACGGCTTTAATTGAAAGCGTTGCGCCGCCGCGGGTATCGCCGTCCAGCTTAGTCATAATAACGCCGCTAATATCCAACGCTTCGTCAAATGTCTTTGCAACGTTTACCGCATCTTGCCCCGTCATAGAGTCGACAACCAACAAGGTTTCAAACACATTAACGGCTTTCTTTATGGACTTCAATTCGTTCATTAATTCTTCGTTTATGTGCAGTCGTCCCGCAGTATCGATAATGACTGTATCGAAACCGTTCTTTTCAGCGTGTTTTACCGCATTTTCAGCAATTTTTACAGGGTTGCCTTGCCCCATTTCGAAAAAGCCTGCTTTAACTTTGCCCGCAACAATTTCCAACTGCTTTATAGCCGCAGGACGGTAAACGTCATCCGCACACAAAAGCACGCGTTTGCCTTGCTTTTGCAAGTGCAAAGCAAGTTTACCGCACATCGTTGTTTTGCCCGCGCCTTGCAGACCGCACATCATAATGATTGTGGGCAATTTAGGCGATACGCCAAGTTTGCTTTGAGTGGAACCCAACAATTCGATAAGTTGCTCGTTAACAATCTTAATTACTTGTTGCCCCGGCGTTAAACTTTTTAATATTTCCTCACCGATAGCAAGCTCGGTTACTTTATTGATAAAATCTTTGGCGACAGAAAAATTAACGTCGGCTTCAAGTAGCGCAACACGCACTTCGCGCATTGCTTGCTTAATTTCCAACTCGGTCAAAGCCCCGCGGTTGCGCAACTTTGCAAACGCATGGTTTAATCTGTCAGTTAAGTTTGAAAAAGCAGCCAAAGTTTACTCCTTTGAAACGTATTGTTTCACTAATTGTTTAAGTTGATTTGTGTCGCTATTATCCAAAGCAACGGTTAAGTTTCTACAAAACTGCGCAAGATGCAAGTTTTCTTCTAACTTGACAAGCGATGCTTCCGCTTTGACAATAGCGTCTCTAACGCCTTGACGCGTAACGCCACGCTCTACCGCTATTTCCGATAATGAACAATCGTAGTCGCAATACATAGTTATTGCATAACGTTGTATTTCCGTAAGCGTAGCGCCGTAAACGGACAGCAATTCGCTTAGTTGTGGTTTAGAAAGCGCCATTTTGACCTCTTAGTGTAAAGCACTTTTATTTTACACCGTTATTCTACTAAATTATTTCTATTTTGTCAACGATTTATTCGTTATTTCCTTTAAAATTACCAACAATCACAACTTCGATAAAAAAGATTCAATTTCAAATTAACCGCACCCAAACATCCCATTAGAAGCACTCACCGCTCAGTAAAATTATTATTGCACTTCTTACACAAATTTGTTGACAAAGTTTTCATATCGTTCTATAATAAAACAAATGTTGCAAAACATATGTTTTAGATAGAACACTATTAAGGAGTAATTATGCCACCGAAAGCAAAATTTACACAGGAACAAATCGTTGAGACCGCCCTGTCTATTATAGAGAATCAAGGGTTGGAAAATTTAACTGCGCGTAACCTTGGCGAAAATCTCGGCAGTTCGGCACGCCCTATTTTTACGGCGTTTAACAATATGGACGAAGTTATCGAAGCAACCATACGCAAAGCGGACGAAATTTACACAAGTTATGTTGACGAAGGTTTAAAGGAAACATTGCCGTTTAAGGGCGTAGGAATGTCGTACATACGCTTTGCTACCGAGCGACCGAAACTGTTTACACTGTTATTTATGAAGGAAAACATTTCCGCTCCCGACACGAACTCAGTTTTATGCGGAATAGAATCCAATTACAACAAAATACTCAACTCCATTTGCGACAACTACGATTTAAACGGGGAAACGTCTAAAAAGTTATACCTGCATTTGTGGATATACACGCACGGAATCGCAACGCTTATTGCCACAAAAGTTTGCAAATTTACTTACGACGAAGTATCCAATAAACTTACTGACGTTTTTGTAAGTTTACTTGTCCGCGCTAAAAAAGGGGAATTGAAATGATAAAAGCAGAAAAAATATACAAATCGTATAACAATGGCAAAATCAAAGTTTTGCAAGATATTTCGCTAGAAATTGCCGACGGTGAATTTGTCGTAATCCTTGGTGCTTCCGGTTCGGGAAAATCGACATTAATGAACGCTATGTCAGGATTGGAAAAACCCGACAAGGGCAGCATAACAGTAAACGGCATAAATATTAACGAATTAAACGACAAACAGCTTACGGAGTTCCGTAAACAACACATAGGCTTTGTCTTCCAACAATACTACCTATTGCCCCACTTAAATGTTGAAAGCAACATCAAATTAGGCGCAAATTTGGCAAACAATACCGACTATGGCGAAATAATCAAAGTGCTGGGTTTAACAGACAAATTAAACAAACGCCCAAGCGAACTGTCGGGAGGCGAACAACAGCGTGTTTGCATCGCCCGCGCATTAGCTAAAAAACCGCAAATTTTGTTTTTAGACGAACCGACGGGCGCATTAGACGAAGCCACAGGACGTGAGGTATTAGACTACATAATGCAGCAAAAAGAAAAACTCGGCTTTACTATGGTAATGGTAACGCACAATCAAAACATTGCCGAAATGGCGCAAAAAGTTATTAAAATGAACAGCGGTAAAATTGTCGAAGTTTACAATAACAAAACGCAAAAAAGCGCACAAGAAATCGGGTGGTAATATGGTAATTTCTTTTAAAAGCGCGCTTAAACTTATAGGCGTAGTTATCGTTTGCTTTTGCGCAACGTTTGTATGCACTTTTTTCCTAAATTTCTATTTGGACATTTTACCGTTACGCGAAAAAGTTGCCGAGCAAATGCTACCGCTATACGAAGCGCAACTTGCAACGGCACAAATGTGCTGTTCGATTACAGGCAGCGTACTTGCACTCATTGCCGTAATAATGATTATTTTTTACGTCAAACTATACATTGACGAACATAACTCCGAATTAGGCACTCTTAAAGCGTTAGGATACTCTGCAAGCCGTCTTGCATTAAGTTTTTTGTTGTTCGGGTTAAGTTCCTTTATAGGGTGTGCATTAGGATACGGTTTAGGTCACGCAATGATGCCGTCAATCTACGAATGGCTTACAATAGACGGCTTAATGGTTGAAATACACTACCACGTGTCATTGCTGTTTGCTATCGTAGTATTACCTACGGTTTTATTTTCGGCAATAGCATATTTTTGTGCGTATTTACAATTAAAAAAGCCCGCTCTTACAATACTTAAAGGCGAACGCAAGCAACGCAAAATTAAAGGTAATAACAATTGCAAACCAAATAACCGCAGTTTTTTAACGGAAATCGCACTAAAAACAGTAACGTCGAACAAACTGCTCACTTTTTTTGTAATGTTTTCCGCATTTTGTTTTTCCGCAATGGTACAAATGGGCATATCAATGGAGCAATTAGTCGACGGCACAATGGGCTGGATGATACTTGCAATTGGTTTGGTGCTTGCAATAACGTCGATATTTATGGCTTTAACTTCGCTAATCAAAAATGTATCCAAAAGCATAGCAATGATGAAAACTTTCGGCTACTCCTTGACAAACTGCGTTGTTGCCATATTTACCGGTTTTGTCCCTTTTACTATACTCGGATTTGCAATAGGCACCGCTTACCAATACGGCTTGCTTTCGCTAATGATAAACATAATTTTTAAAAACGTCGGCGAAGTACCCGACTACAAATTCGATGTAAACGCAATGCTTATTACTCTTGCTGCGTTTATCCTGACTTATGCAACAGTAACGGCTATTTACATTGCAAAAATAAACAAAATTTCAGTAAAGCAAGTAATGTTGGAAAACTAAAAAAGACGGCTATTATAAAATTTTAATTTTGCAGCCTGTCCGTATAAATGTATCCTATACAAATCAATTTAAAAAAAATCAATATCTAAAATATATTAAAACTGCCAAGAATCAAATCTCGGCAGTTTTATCATTAGTCAATAAATATTGTTGCAAAATTTCAACAAACTCGACAGTTTAAATAATTCCTTCAACGTAACTTTGAGCATCGAATTCCATTAAATCGTCAATGCCTTCGCCTACGCCTACAAAGTAAACGGGAATATCCATATCGTGTTTAATTGCGAGCACTACTCCGCCCTTAGCGGTACCGTCAAGTTTGGTAAGTACAATTCCGTCAATATCGATTGCTTCATTAAATATGTCAACTTGCTGAATAGCGTTTTGACCGGTCGTAGCATCCAAAACAATTAAATTTTGTCGGCTGGCTTCGGGAAATTCGCGGTCTACGACTCGGTTGATTTTTGCAAGTTCTTCCATTAAATTCTTTTTGTTGTGAAGTCTGCCCGCAGTGTCAACTAGCACAATATCCGTACCGCGGCTTTTTGCCGACTGCACCGCATCGAACACAACCGCAGCAGGATCACTGCCTTCTTCGTGTTTAATAATGCGCACCTTAGCCCTATTCGCCCACACTTCCAATTGTTCGCTCGCAGCCGCTCTAAACGTATCGGCAGCCGCAATCACCACAGACTTACCTTGCTTAACAAATATATTGGCAAGTTTTCCTATTGTCGTTGTCTTGCCAACACCGTTAACTCCCGCCACCATAATAACGCAGGGTGCCGACACTTCCATTTTGTCATCGCCCAAAATATCGCACATTACTTGCTTTAAGTACTCGTTTGCTTTTTTGGGGTCAGAAACGCGTTCTTGACGCATTTTTTCGCGCAATTCGTCTATTATGTCTGTCGTAGTACTCTCGCCAATGTCACTTCCAAGAAGAATAAACTCCAATTCTTCATAAAAGTCTTCGTCAAAGATACCGCGCTTAAACAATTCGTTAAGCTTAAAACCGATTTGCTGTTTTGTTTTGCGAAGTCCGTCTATAATTTTTTGAAAAAATCCCATTTTGCACTACCTTTATTTTTACTACATTGCTTGCTTAATAGCTTCGGTTAGTTTTACAGATACAATCTTAGATACGCCCTTTTCTTCCATAGTTACGCCGTACAGCACGTCGGCATTTTCCATTGTGGGCTTTTTGTGCGTAATTACGACAAATTGCGTAGATGAGGAAAATTTACGCAAATACTTAGCTATACGTTCGGCGTTTGCGTCGTCCAATGCCGCTTCGATTTCGTCCAATACGCAAAAAGGCATCGGATTGAATTTTAAAATTGAAAATAGTATCGCTGCCGCAGTCATTGTCCGTTCGCCACCCGACAACAGCGAAATATTTTGCAATTTCTTTCCCGGGGGCTGCGCTTCTATTTCCACACCTTGGTTCAAGGACTCTTTATTAGGATCGCTTTCAACATAAAGCCTTGCATTACCGCCGTTAAACAATTCGCGGAAAATTAGCTTAAAGTTATCGTTAATTTGCGACATTCCCTGTTCAAAACGGCTTTCAATATCTTCGGTCAATCCCTTCAACGCGCTCTTTAAGTCAGTCTCAGCCTTTTTAAGGTCATCGATTTGCGACATCATATCGTCATAACGGGTTTGGGTTTCTTCCAACTCTTGAATTGCGTTTACGTTAACAGATCCCAGTTTCAACAACGCTTGCTTGCATTCGCTAATACGTTGCTTGCCCTGTTCTTTGTCGAAATTGTCATCCTTATATTGCATAGCGGCAGAATAAGTAATGCCGTATTCTTCCTGCACCTTTTGTTGAAGTTCCAACAAATCGTCGTCAATTTTACTTAAAATATATTCTTCCTTGTCAATTACGCCGATAAGGTTTTGCAATTCGTTAGACAAACGCAAACGTTCGTCAGTCAAACGCTGGAACTCCGCGTCCAACTGCGATTTTAACGTATCGGATGATTTAATTTGATCGGATAATTGCCGCATTTCTTCTTGCAGAGCGTTATCGACAAAGGATTCGTTCATCGACTGATACATTCCGTCTATTGCGCGGTGTACTTGTTCAATGTAACTTTGGTTAGAAGCAATATTTTCCTTTAACGTTTCCGCTTGCAAAGCATTACTCTTTATATCTTTTTCGGACGATTCGATGTTTGCAGTAATAACAGCCAAACGGTACCGCCTGTCCGACAAAGTCATAGATACGGCATCCTTTGCCGCCATTTCAGCCTGCAATGTTTCACGCGAATGATCCGCCTTATTGCGTAACTGCTTTTCAGACAAAGACAAAGATTGCAATTGATCATTTAACTGAACAACCAACTGTTCAATTGTCTGCATACGCTCAACAATTTGATTTTTCTCAGCCGACAAACTTAAAATATTCTTTTTGTCCGAATTGCTTAATGTGTTGGATGTTTCTATTTTTTCCTTAGCGGTTGCAATCTCTACGTTTAAAACGTTTATACTTTCCAGCAATTTGGACTGCGTTGCGCGCGCCTCTGTAAGAAATTTATCCAAATTGGATTTTTCTTCTTCAAGTTTTTTAAGTTCGGATGACAACTGCTGCAATTTTTCGGTACGTTCGGCAATTTGAGTTTCGTAAGATAGTAAGTTTCCGGTAGACTGCTTACGCGCGCTACCGCCTTCAAGAGAACCGTCATTAGAAATGCGTTCGCCCGTCAACGTTACCATACGGTGAGTATAGCGGTACTTACGGCTTATTGTAACAGCATTATCAAAAGTATCGACAATTACTATTCCGCCTAAAAGCGACTCAAATACGTTAGAATAATGCTTGTCAAACGAAATCAAATCACTGGCAACGCCCAATACACCGCTTTCGCTTAAAACTTCGGCGCGATCGATTCCGCGGGGCTTCATTGAGCTAACCGGCAAAAACGTAGCTTTGCCGTAGTCGTTTATTTTCAAATAATTAATAAGATACTTTACGTCTTCTTCGTTTTCGGTAACGATATTTTGCAACCTACCGCCCAAAGCGGTTTCAATAGCCAACTGCAAACGCGGTTCAACTTTAATTAAATTTGCAACAACGTCGCATATATGCGATGCTAGTTCCTTATCGCGTTTAGAGTCTTGCATCAAATACTGAACGCTAGTTTGATAACCTTTGTAGTTGTCGGCAAAGTCTTTCAACATTTCGATTCCGCCGCGCTCGCTTGAACAAGATTGCTGTTTGCGTTGGAGTTCGTTTGCAAGTTGAAATTGTTTATATTCCAAATCTTTTACTTGCTGCTTTACTTCGGCAGATTTAGCAACCAGTTCGTCTTTTTGTTTGCGCAGATTATCGTATTTAGTAATCAAATCGCCTTCTTCGCCCGATGATGCTTGAAGTTTTTGCGAAAGCTCGGTTTCTTTTACTTCAATCTGCTCCAAACGTTGACTTAAAGTCTGCTTTTCCGTTTTGCAAGCAACTATCTTTGTATTGCAATCCGAAGTTTTCGCTAAGGCTTCCTCCAATTTGTTGCGCAGTAATTCCGATTGCTTATTAAGTTCATCGGTTTTAGCCCCGACAGTTGCATATTGTTGATTAATCGTTTCTATTTCTTTTTCTAACGTTTCACGCTCGACGTTTTTACGTTGCAGCGACGATATCAGCTGCTCGGTTGATTCCCCAAGACTCCCAATATCTTTATTAAGTAATTCTATTTGACGTTCTTTGTCTTCAATATCGCGCAAGCAGTTATTAATTCGTTCCTGAATAAGGTTTTTAGCCCCTTCTTTCTTTTCTGCTTCTACCGCCATACTAAGCTGTTTGTCACGCAATGCAGCTATTTCGCCGTCCATACCGTTGCGACGATGGAATAATTCATCGTACTTTTCGTTCACTTCAACGTACTGAGCCTCTTTCATAGCACGTTCTTCCGTAAGTCCGGCAAGACGTTTTTTACCGTTTTCCTTGTCCAAACTTGCGTTGTCGTAACCGTAAATGTAGGCATTAATTTCGCACATTTTAAGTTCGTCGTAAATTGCAAGATACTTTTTGGCATTGGTAGATTGCCGCTTCAATTCGGGCAATCTGCGTTTAAGTTCTTCCGCAATAAGCAGTATGTTTTCCATATTACCGCGCGTTTTTTCCAGTTTACGCTCGGTATCGACCTTTTTAATACGGAACGTAGATATACCTAATGCTTCTTCGAATATAGCGCGTCTGTCCTCAGGACGGGCGTTAAGAACAGCATCCATACGCCCCTGTCCTACAATCGAATAGCCTTCCTTTCCCAGTCCGACTCCGCGCAAAAGTTCCAAGATATCACGCAAACGCACCACGTTGCGGTTAAGCAAATATTCGCTTTCGTTATTGCGGTACAATTTACGGCTTATTATAATTTCGTCCATTGCAATCGGAAAAATACGCGTGGTATTGTCAAAATACAACGATACTTCGCAATAGCTCATAGACTTACGCGAGTCTGTTCCGTTAAAAATTAAGTCTTGCATTAATTTTCCGCGCAAGTTTTTGGTACTTTGTTCGCCCAAAACCCAACGTATCGAGTCGGAAATATTACTTTTTCCGCAGCCGTTAGGACCTACTATACCGGTAATCGGTTGGTCAAACTTCAACTCGACTTTGTCGGCAAAGCTTTTAAAACCGTACATTTCTATTTTTTTAAGATAAAGCACTAGTTAATTCTCCATTTAGTAACAATTTTTTCTGCGGCTTCTTGCTCGGCATTTTTTTTGCTCGTGCCTTCACCGCTACAAACATATTCGTCGTTAATATACAAATCGCATTTATATGTCGGATTATTATCCTTGCCAATCCGTCCCGCCAATACGTACCGCGGCACAGACATTTTATGCTTTGAACAATACTCTTGCAATAAAGTTTTTCCGTCCTTTTGCTCGGTAGAAGTCATACTGCTAAGCAACGGCAAAAGCGTACGTAAAATAAAACTTTTTGCAGACGCAAACCCGCCGTCAAGATAAATTGCAGCAACAATAGCCTCGTACAAATTCGATTCGATTTTTTTTGAAACGTTTTTTATATTTGAGCCGTTGGAAACTTGCAAAAAAATCAGTATATCCAGCTCGTCCACAATAGGCCGCAAAGCTTTTGCGGAAACTATGTTCGATCGCATTGTAGACAGCACGCCGACGCTGCAATTTTTAAACCGCTCAAACAGGTACTCGGACACCACCATATCTAAAATGGCGTCGCCTAAAAACTCCATACGCTCATTATCGCGTGTTTTCAATTCGTTAGCATACGACGAATGAGTAAATGCCGTAACCAACAAACATTTATCTAAAAAACTATAATGCAACCGTTCTTCTATTTGCGCAATTTGCTCTTCCGTCATAGCCTATTCGTAAACTCCGTAAAATTACGATATAATATTGTGCACAAGCACCGCTTACCGCTAAGTTAAATCTATCAACGCGATACGATGTAATAACGGTTGGTTAGTGGCAGTTAGTTGCAGATAATTGTTATTAAGCGCTGCAATTTATGTTATTACATATCATACACGTACAAAACAAATCCGCACTTATAAACAGTTCGCATGATGTGATGTATAATAGTTGTTAGACATAGTTAATTGTAGTTAAACGTCATTAGTTGTCGTTTGTATTCCATTATAAAACACACAACCAAGTTAAACTTCATTTACAAACAACCACTGTTGACTATAATTATACATCGTGTCGCACAATTAAATTTAGTATGTAATTAACTTGCGCACAGAGACACACTATATCAGTATATTTTAAATAAGTATACTATAAATTAAGAAAATAATCAAGAAAATTACTAAAAAACGGACGATGTTTCACGAAATATAACATTAATATACAGATGTTTCACACGCAAAAAACCATCGACATAAACTGTCGATGGTTAATCACAAATTAATTGTCCTAAAAACTATTTGTTGTCAGCCGAAACTTCTACCACTTGTTTGCCGTCATAATATCCGCAAGCGTCACAGACCTTGTGAGCAACTTTTAGTTCGTGGCATTGAGGACATTCCACCAAAGCAGCAGCATTAGCCGTCCAGTTGGCCGCTCTTGTATGCTTTCTTTGTTTAGATGTTTTTCTCTTGGGTACCGCCATTGTAATGCACCTCCGTTAGAATTTTAAATTTTTTAAAACTGAAAAAGGATTTTCGCGAGTAGTATCGCAATCACACTGCTTTTCGTTTAAATTGCAACCGCATTTAGGGCAAAGTCCCTTGCAGTCATCATTACATAACAAAGACATAGGCAGTGACAAAACTATTTCATCCGCAAATGCTTGCGTAGCGTCTAGCAAACTGCTTGTATAAACGTATTGATCGTCCTCTTCCGCAATGTCTTTGTAAAAAGTCTGTTCAAAAGGCAAATCGATAGTAACGTCCAATTGTTTTAAGCATCTATCGCAATAGCCGCTAATACAACACGAAAGCGTACCGCAAACTAAAACATTAGGATTTTCAAAAGTCACATCGACATTTACCAATACTTTGTTAAGTACTGAATTAGGATACGGCAGTAAATCGTTAGGCAATTCAAATTCGCCCATAAACGGTATTGCTTGCCCCGTATTCGCTATATTTTCCGTCAAATCAATTATTATTTTATCAGACACGACTAATATTATACAAAGTTATAATGGTTTTGTCAACGATTTAACCCAACTTTGCTTCGTGCATTGTTTCGCGGGCAATGACAAGTTCTTCGTTAGTAGGTATAACTAAAATCTTTACCTTGGAATCAGCAGCTTGAATTTCCGCTATTTGTCCGCGCGGACATTTTTTATTTTTGCCTTCATCTAATTTTACGCCAAGATAATCGAGTTCGCTCAATGTCTTGCTACGGACAACATCGTCGTTTTCGCCTATGCCGGCAGTAAACACTATCACGTCTACACCGTTTAATGCGGCAGAATAAGCCCCGATATACTTTTTAGCGCCGTAAGTAAACATATTCAAAGCTAGTTCAGCACGGTAATTCCCCTTTTCGGCAGCATCGGAAAGATCCCTAAAATCACTAGATACTCCCGAAACACCCAACACTCCGCATTTTTTATTAAGATAGTTAAGCATTTCCGAGACGTCCATTCCTTCTTTTTTTGCAAGAAATTCAGCAGCGCTGTAATCTATGTCACCGCTGCGCGTCCCCATAGGTACACCTGCCAAAGGCGTAAAGCCCATCGAAGTATCGATACATTTGCCGCCCTTAATTGCAGTAATAGACGAACCGTTGCCCAGGTGACACGTAATGATTTTTAAATCTTCGATATTCTTTTTCAAATAAGTCGCCGCTTCCTGAGCCACAAATTTGTGACTGGTACCATGCGCGCCATAGCGACGGATTTTGTATTTTTCGTAATGAGCATAATCGATAGCATACATATACGCATAGTCGGGCATTGTAAAGTGGAAACCGGTATCAAAAACTAACACCATAGGCGTTTTAGGCATAGCAGCAAGACAAGCATTGACGCCCACAATCGCCGCAGGATTATGCAATGGAGCCAAGTCTTTTATTTTCTCCATTAAGACCATCGATTCAGGCGTAACAAGCGTCGGTTTTTTAAACGCTTCGCCCGAAGCGACCACGCGGTGCCCGACCCCGTCAATCTCTTTCATCGAAGCAATCACGCCCACTTTTTTATCGCAAAGTTTATCCAAAACAAGTTTGACAGCCACATTGTGGTTAGGCATATCTACTTCCTGTTCTATAGTTTGTCCATGTGCTTTATAAATGAAATTGGAATGGGCAATACCTATGCGTTCACAGTTGCCCTTTGCAAGTACGCTTTCGCGTTCCATATCGATAAGTTGGTATTTAAGCGACGAACTTCCCGAATTAATAACTAAAATTTTCATATTTACACCTCAAATTACAGTTGTGTTTGCAAAACGGTAATTGCAACGGCTCCGACTATATCTTCCGCTTTGCAACCGCGAGACAGGTCATTAAGCGGCTTAGCAAATCCTTGACAAATGGGACCTACTGCCATAAAACCGCCCAAACGTTCAGCAATTTTGTAACCGATGTTTCCTGCCTGCAAATCAGGGAAAATAAACACATTGGCGTGACCTGCGACCGGACTGCCCTTTGCTTTCATTTCGCCGACAGACGGCACTATTGCCGCATCGAATTGCAATTCACCGTCAAGTTTAATCTCAGGCGCTTTTTCCTTTGCTATACGGGTTGCCTCAGCAACGAGAGTTACGTTATCGTGCTTAGCACTACCCTTAGAACTGAACGAAAGCATAGCGACTTTCGGTTCGATTCCTGCAATTGCCGCGGCCGAATGCGCTGTAGCAATCGCACAGTCGGCAAGTCCTTCCGCCGTATATGTAGGATTAAGACCGCAATCTGCAAATACCACCAGCCCGTCAGGACAATACTGATTGCCTTGCGGCGGACAAATCATAAGGTTAAAACTAGACACTGCCGAATAACCGGGAGCGGTTTTTATTATTTGAAGTCCGGGGCGCAACGTATTAGCCGTAGAGTGACACGCACCGGAAACAAGCCCGTCGACATCCCCCATTTTAAGCATCATAGCGCCGAAGTAAGTACCGTCTTTAAGCAATTCGGAAGCTTGTTCGGGCGTCATACCTTTGGAGGCGCGAAGTTCACACAATTTCGCATTATAAGCAGGCAACTTGTCGCTAGTCAACGGATTGACAATTTCTACACCCGTAAGGTCAACCTTAGGATTATTTCTTTTAATCGAATCGGCATCACCCAAAAGAACTATCTTAGCAATACCTTCTGCCGTTGCCATTGCAGCAGCCGTAACAACCCTGCTATCTTCGCCTTCGCACAAAACAATGGTTTTGTGTAATGCTGCGGCTTTACTTTTAATTTTCTCTAAAACATTCATAAATGCACTCCTTAAAAGCTTTATTAATTGCAATTTTTTGTGTATAATAATTGTAATTTATGCAAACTCATTAACTTTGCAAAACTAAAGCAATTATATCACACTAAATCGTCGTTGTAAACAAAATACCGAGATATACTCTTGTCGATATTTTAATACGACTAAAAATCCGCATCAAAAAAGTAATCGCACAAACGAATTAAATTTATTGTGGAATGCTGCATTTTACTCAAATTAATTTTTTCATAAATAGTTACAGCAATAAAGTAAGGATACTTCATCAATGAAAACAACAGCCATAATATGTGAATTTAACCCGCTTCATACAGGACACAAACGTCTGATAGATTTTGCCAAGACGTTCAGCGACAAAGTAGTTTGTATTATGAGCGGAAATTTTACCCAACGGGGAATGCCCGCTTGCTGCGACAAGTATTTACGCGCAAAGCACGCATTGCTTGTCGGCGCAGACTTAGTTGTAGAACTGCCAACGATATTTGCCACCGCTTCCGCCGAAAATTTTGCTTACGGCGGAGTGGCAATAGCCAACCGAATGAATGTTGATTATTTGTTATTCGGCAGTGAATGCGGAAATATCGAAGAATTAACCGCCTGTGCAAAAAAGCTATTAGACGACAAGGTAAATCAACAAATAGCACAGGAAGTCAAAAAAGGTGTAAACTACCCTAGCGCAGTTGCCAAAGCCGTAGGTTCCCCAATATTAGACAAACCGAACAATGTACTTGCAATCGAGTATATAAAAACTCTGTTACGAACAGACTCAAATATTTGCCCCGTCACTATAATGCGCGAAGATAATTACAACGGCAGCGCAAATCAATTTGCATCGTCAGGTTTATTACGCACAGATATAGAGTTGCGCAATACTTATACATTTGACTATGTACGCAATGACATTGACGATAGCATTGAAAGTGCATATAGCATTATAGCGCCTAGTATCATTTCCCTTAAAACGCAAAGCGAAATGGCAAAAATCGAAAGCGTAAACGAAGGAATAGAAAACAGAATATTCGCAGCCGACAAATCGCAAGGACTAGACAAAATGCTAGAAGAAATTAAGTCAAAGCGTTATACCCGCTTGCGCATACAAAGAATATTACTAAACATTATTCTCAACATAAAAAAAGACGACGTAATACGCGCCAAAAACAATTCGGTAGCAGTTAAAGCATTGGCGGTTAAAAGCAACTCGGCAACACTACTCGCCCAAACTTACGATGTCGTAGACGAATTTACAAAGCGAGCCGACCGCTTGTATTATTCGATTTCGAATAGCAAGCCGCCGATTAAACTAATTAAAATCGATTAAATAAACATTGACAAATGCTTTATTTCCCCGTATCTTTCCACTACCCAAAAACGACTTGTCGTCAGTTGCGGCAAGTCGTTTTCAATATCCAACACGTTTTTACATCATATTCAGTATATTATTACAGTCATAGTATTTTACAAACATCATTATCTAGGAATAATTACGCAATTT
>CARAIG010000021.1 GCA_948938605.1 uncultured Eubacteriales bacterium | reverse complement strand
CTTTAAAATAAAGTCGTACTTTTGTAATATTAATATTGTATCAAATTTTTTACTATATGCAAAGTGTTTTAAAGCAGTGATTATAAAATTGTCTGTCAAAATTTTAGCAATTATAACCTATGACAACAAATTGCGTAATTGCATTTATTATGCTACAATAAATATATTGAATATGTTTTGTTGTTTTGTGTATAAGTGTGCATATTTACAAACAATAAAATTATGTATTGCAAAATTAAGGGGTTGCATATGACGATAGGTATTTTTACTGCAATGGAAAAGGAAGCGCAAAGCTTTTTAAAAGGAAGCGACTATACGCATACTACGTGCGGTGCATTTAATATTTACAGGTTTGAACTTGCGGGGCACGACGCAGTATTGTGTTGTCCGCCATCGGTAGGCGAAATTGCGGGCGCGGCGGCTTGTCAGTTGCTTATATCTAAATTTAAAGCGGATGTGATTTTAAATTTCGGAGTAGTAGGCGCGCTTACCGAACAAAGTTCCCTATTGTCTACTGTGTTGGTTAAAAGCGTAGTCCATTACGATATGGATACAACTCAAATAGATAAAGGCGTGACTGTCGGACGCTACGGCTGCTTTGACGACGTGGCGGTGGAGTGCGACAAAACGCTGATTGATAGCGCGCTTTCGGTTGTGTATTTGCCCGTTGTTACTTGCGCCTCTGCCGACAAGTTTGTATCCGACGCTCATCAAAAGACCGCTTTAAATCAAAAATTCGGCGCCGAGATATGCGATATGGAATCGGCAGGTGTGCTGTTTGCGTGTAAATTCAACAACGTGCCGTGTTTGTTGGTTAAATGTATTTCGGACAGTCTGTTTGGCGGTAGCGGTGAGTATGAGCAAAACAGCGTTAAAGCGGCGGAAGGATTTATGTCGTTAGCAAGTGCGATTTGTGTAAAATTACAGTGATAGGGGAATTGTTGATTTGAAAAGACGGGTAAGTTTACTTGTACTTTCGGTACTGATTGTAATATTGGTATATTCTTTAATCGGGTGCAATAAAATTATAGAATGCGATGAAAATTCGTTTTATCTATCATACAAAGACAATTTTAAAATAATGCAATTGGCGGATATACAAGTACCGTCTGTTGAAGCGTGCAACGAAGCATTTAAAGAAATAGATAAAATGGTTTACGGCGAAAAACCGGATTTAATAGTGCTTACGGGCGATAATATCGATTGGTATGCCGATAAAGGAACATTCGAAGCATTAGTTCGGCATATGGACAAATATTCCGTTAATTGGGCACCGGTGTTCGGCAATCACGATGACGAGCAAGAACCGTCCTTTGGAGTAACAAAGCAGTATATGGCAGAAGTTTTTAACACGTCGGAGTATTGTTTGTTTAACGTTGGTCCGCAAGATATCAACGGAGTTGGCAATTACGTCATTAATTTGACTAACGAAAGGCAAACTAAAATAGAGTTTAGTTTGATTTTTATGGATAGTAATACTTACCGCACTTACGATTTAGAAGACGGCTCCGATTCGATTGACGGTTGGGACTACATTTATCCTAACCAAATTGCTTGGTACGAACAAACTATTAACAATATAACAAAGCAAAATCACAACAAGAGTGTTAAATCCTTGACGTTTTTCCATATCCCGCTTATGGAATTTGAAACCGCAAAGGAATTGCAGTTAAATAACGGCAATTTGGGTTGGGGCGAACTGCGTGAAGAAATGGGCGCGCCTATGGAAAATACCGGTTTGTTTGACAAGATGAAGGAACTTAACAGTTGCGTAGGAGTAATATGCGGACATGCGCATATAAATAACTGTGATTTGCTATACGAAGGCATACACTTGATATGCGGATTGAAATCGTCAAGATACAGTTATTACAACGAGGATATGTTAGGGTGCACCGTTTATACGTTAAATGACGGCGAATTTGTTGCAAAAAATATAGGATTTGTTTCCGATTAGCGTATTAATAGCGTGCAGATTTTTATATTTACTTGACAAAAGTTATAGCGGGGAGTACAATGTAATCAAATTGCAAATTAAACAACTTAAAGGCCTAGGCTTTTAAGTTGTTTTGTGTCGTTTTGCATTAATTAAAGGAGATTTATTTTATGCCGGAAGTTCAATTGACAGAAGCAGGACGTAAGGAATTAGAAGCGCGTTTGGAGTATCTTAAATCGGTACGTCGTGCAGAAATAGCGGAAGAAATTAAAACAGCGCGCGGTTTTGGCGACTTGTCCGAAAATGCCGAATATGACGCTGCCCGTAAAGCGCAGGCGGAAATGGAAGGGGAAATTGCCGAAATCGAAGTTAAACTCCGTATGGCTAAAATAATCCACGAAACAACGGTTACTTGCGCCGAAATAATTGACGGCAAGGAACAACTTTGCAAAACATATACAATCGTAGGCACTTCCGAAGCGGATTTGTCCCGCGGACGCATTAGCGACGAATCGCCGATAGGTTCGGCTCTTATCCGTTCCAAGCAAGGCGAAATTGTCGAAGTACCTTTGCCCAGTGGAAGAATTAAGCGTTTAAAAGTGTTGCGCGTTGTAAAGTAAAAGATTAAATTATAAAAATGCTTGCGATTTTACGCTTGCATTTTTTGCATAAGGTGATAATTATGAGTGAACAAAAAGTACAAAACCCCGAAGTTGTCGAACAGGACTTAAACGAGATATTGCGTATTCGCCGCGAAAAGTTGGCCAAACTTGTTGCCGACGGAAAAAATCCGTTTGAAGTTACTAAATTTGACAAAACGCATTCGTCCAAGCAAATTGCCGAAAGTTTTGTCGACCATGCCGAAGGCGAGGAATACGAACCGCAAATCGTGTCCGTTGCAGGACGTATGGTTTCGCGCAGAATTATGGGTAAGGCAAGTTTTTGCCACATTTTAGACGGCGACGGTACGATTCAAATGTATGTAAAGCGTGACGAAGTAGGGGAAGAAGCCTACGCCGAATTTAAGACTTGGGATATAGGCGATATTATAGGCGGTACGGGCGAAGTGTTCCGTACGCATATGGGGGAAATTTCCGTCAAACTGCGCGAAGTCAAGTTGTTGTCTAAATCCTTGTTGCCGCTGCCGGAAAAATTTCACGGCTTAAAGGATATCGAAACGCGTTACCGTCAACGTTATGTTGACTTAATTGCCAATCCCGAAGTTAAACGCACGTTTGTTATCCGTTCGCGCATAATGAAAGCAATCCGCGAATTTTTGGATAACCGCGGTTATTTGGAAGTGGAAACGCCTATTTTAAATACGATTGCAGGCGGAGCAAACGCACGCCCGTTTATTACTCACCACAATACGCTAGATATCGATATGTATATGCGTATTGCTACCGAACTTCACTTAAAACGTTTAATCGTCGGCGGTTTTGAAAAAGTTTACGAAATAGGTCGTCAATTCCGTAACGAAGGTATGGACTTAAAACATAACCCGGAATTTACTACAATTGAGCTGTACGAAGCGTATACCGACTTCCGCGGAATGATGGATATTGTCGAAGGAATGTACAAGTATTGCGCCGATACTGTTTTGGGAACGCGCAAATTGCCGTACGGCGACATTACGATAGACCTTGACCATTGGGAAAAAATGACGATGATCGAAGCGGTCAAAAAGTATGTCGGAATAGATTTTGCAAATATGACGGACGAACAAGCGGTGAAGGCCGCAAAACAAAAGGGTATCGAACTTGCAAAGGGCAAGCAAACTTGGGGCAATGCGCTTTACGAATGTTTTGACGCCTTTGTGGAAAAGGAGCTTATTCAGCCTACGTTTATTTACGACTACCCCGTCGAAGTAAGTCCGCTTGCTAAGAAAAAGTCTACGGACAACCGCTTGACCGAACGCTTTGAATTTTTTATTAACGCAAGCGAAATGGGTAATTCGTTTAGCGAATTGAACGATCCCATTGACCAATACGAACGTTTTATGGCGCAGGCAAAAGCAAAGGCACAAGGGGACGACGAAGCGCAAATGCTGGACGACGACTTTGTAACCGCTTTGGAATACGGTATGCCTCCTACGGGCGGTTTAGGTATCGGTATAGACCGTATGGTTATGCTGTATACCAACAATCAATCCATTCGCGACGTATTGCTGTTCCCTACAATGAAACCTATTTCTAAATAAATTATTTTATAAGTCATTCGGTGCTATGTCGGATGACTTTTAAATTGTAGACTTTTGTTGTTGATTTTTTATGACAAGTCGATTATAATAGTTAGTATGAAAACATTATTATTTATTGACAGTTGCATACGTAAGGAACAATCCCGCACAAAAGTAATTGCTGACGCTTTTGTTGAAAAGTTGCGTCAAAGCGGTGAATATTCAATCGAAACCGTTGATATTGACAAAATTCCGCTGTCGCCGTTAGGCAAGCGCGAATACGAGCATCGCGAAAATTTGCTTGCGCAAAGCAAGTTTGACGATAAATTGTTCGATTTACCAAAACAGTTTGCCAAAGCCGATTTGATAGTGGTGTCTGCACCGTTTTGGGATATGGGTATACCTGCCAAACTTAAAACGTATTTCGAAAATGTGTCTGTTTCGGGCTTTACGTTCGGTTTTGACGGTGTTCAATTTAAAGGCTTGTGCAATGCCGAACATATGGTGTACATTACAACGCGCGGTATGGATATTGTCGACGGCGACGAAATGGAACAGGCATCGCCGTATTTGCGTGCGCTTTGCAAGTTTTTCGGTATTGGAAACTTTGCAATGGTGTCGGTAAGCAGTTTGGATGTTAAACCTGACGAAGTTGACGAACGTTTGGCTGCTGCCGTAAAACAAGCCGAGCAATTAGCGGATACAATTTTGCGCAAGTAAGCGTAATTTATTAATTATTTATGAAACAAAAATACGAAAAGGAATTAATAAGGATTGCAGGCAAATACAATCTTAATTACTTAAAGCAGCAATTTGATAACTGCTTTGGCGGATATTGGTACGTTGAAACATTTAGTTTGTACAACGAAAACGGTTGCTTTACTATCCATTATCTTGGTCAACGGCAGGAATTGGATTTTTATGTAACGCCAAGTATTTCAACTAAAAGGGAAGAACTTGCCAACAACCGAATAGACGTAACTAAATATAAGGCGGACGTGTGGGAGAAGGAACTGCCTAATATTAATATTTTTTCATTGTCTTATGCTAGTAATTTTTTGATATTGCTTACCAAAGTTATAGAAATGCAATTGGAAGAAAGCGGTAGTTTTTTCGGAATAAAAGTTAATTAAAAAATGGTTTTAATTGATTTGTGATTGACATTGGCGGTAATAATGTGATCGTCGGCACAGGCATAGTAGTGCTATTGTTTCAACGTGTAACTGCTATTTTTAAAATAAAAAAGAGATACCGCTTGATTGCACATAGTATAGATATCTCGTTTCTGTATACAAAAAAGGCATTGATATTATACATCAATGCCGATTATTTTTGTGTGTAAAGTAATATAAAAATACTGCAATGAAATTCGCCGTCGTGGCGATAGTTAAAATGTCATTGACGTTGGTTCCAAAATTCTTCTAAAATGGTGTTAAACATTTTTGAATTGTCCATATTGCAGCAATGTCCTGCTTCTTGAATTATTGCGTGTTGACAGTTTTCTTTTGATGCCCATTCATTAACTATTTCCAATTCCATAGGAATATCAAATTCGCCACAGCCTATTAATAGTGGGTAGCGGCGCTTTTTGTTTGGAAAACGGTTAATAAGTTTGTTTAGTTTTGCTAAATAAATAAACGACTTTTTATTGAATTGAATATTGAGTTTGTAAAATTCGTCCTTTGCTTGTTCGGTATATGCCGATATCTTTTTATTTTCTTTTGCAAACCATTTGATTGAAAACATAGCTTTTAACATCATTTTCATTTGACCTTTCGAGTTTGCTTTTTGTCTTTTAAAATCGAAGTCATTTATATTGTAACCGCCGAAGCAAGCAAGCGAAAGTACTTTTTCGTCATACTTATTTGCAAAATCTTGTATAAATACAGATCCAAGCGAAACCCCGACAAAATGCGCCGCAGATATTTTGTGTTTGATGAATATTTGGTTTATCCAATCGGACATTTTTTCGATGCTGTCGCTTTTAGTTGCAGTTAGTGATTTGCCATGTCCTAAAATATCGATTGCAAGCAGATTATATTTACCTTTAAAATAGTCAAATTGCGTTTTAAACATATCGCTGTTTACAAAGGCGGCATGCAAAAAACATACCCATTCCGTATTGGCGGCAGTGTCGATATGATATGCTATTGGCGAATTTTCCCAAAATAGTGTGTTCATTGTTCGTTTTCCTTTATATTTTTCAATAAAGTAGTGTACCATTTTATATTAAAATCAATAAAATCACGTCCGTATTTGGCAGTTTGAAATTGATAAAAAAATATTTCGTTATTTTGAAATTCGTTTGAAAGACGTTCGCCTTCTTCGCAAATACTATTTAAAACGATATACTTTTTTTGTAAATCGGCTAAGTGCTGTTCTATTGTTTTGGCGCGGGTGTCTTTTTCTGCAAGTCCCATAAAGTATAATTTTGACAGTTCGGGATTTTTGGCCGTATCAATTTGCATAGGACTGTTAACCCAAGAACTAAAATAGCTCTTGCCTTCATTAGTTATGGAGTATATTTTTTTAATCTTTCCGTTTTCGGTTGTTTCGTTAATATTAATGTAATTATTATGCAAAAGCTTTTTAATTGCAGCTTGTATGCTGCCGGTGCTGCAACTGTACATTAAGTTAAGACCGCAATTTATACGTTTGCGCAGCGCATAAATAGTACGTGATTGTAATAACAATAAACCTAAAATAATATTTTCCATTTTTATCACCCTGTGTTACTAATAGTAACATTTTGGGCTGACATTGTCAAGCTTATTAATAAAGCTGCTTTTAGGTATAAAAAGATAAGATGCCTTATAATGGTAAGTAGTAAAAGTGCTGTATTTGCGAATGATGATTGAATATTATTTTACGTTACTTGTTTTTTGATATTGCACAGAGGGTAGTAGGGGAACTCCCGATAGTTTTGTAATTTGCATATTTGCTAATTGCAAGGTGGAATTTAGTTAAATCAATAATTAGGATAACTGTAAAATATAAGTTAAAAAGTTAGTATACAAGGAAAACAAAGCGGGGTTGTAATGCGCCTCAAAAACAATATAAAAGCCCAAACAAACAAAAGTTTGTTCGGGCTTTTGGTAAAGGGGGTCAATAAATTTTGTTCTTAATATATGCTTAACCATTTACTTTTGCATTGATTTTTGATAAAATATAATTGCTATATATTTGATATAATTGCATAAGGGAAAACTTTTGGTAATAATGCATTTTGCGTTTTTATGTAGGGGGAAATATTTAGCAATATTGAGAGATGCGTTTTTCGGCGTATCTTTCGAGATACGCTTTTTTTATTTATCAAAACCAATAAAGGAAATTTACAAATGAAAGAAAAATTCAAACAATTAAAACTATTTGATTGGCGGTTATTTGCGGCACTATGCGCATTGGCTCTTATACCTGCAATATATCAAACAATTAAAACATTTATTATTTCGTCTAATACGGGTAGTACAGCATTCGATATTATTGGGCAAATGGAATGGTTTGACTTGATAAATGAAACTTTGCAAGCATTTTTAATTATTCCGCTTTATTCGATACTTAATAAAGTTTTTAAGCACGACGAACTAAACTTTGCAAAGCACACATTCAAAACGGGATTGATTTCATTTATAATATATACGCTATTTTCAATTGGTGTTTTAATATATGGTTCTGTGCTTGTGCAAGCAATGAACCCCGAAGAATTTGATATAAATACCGCAAATCACTATTTGCAGCTCGAAACAATTGCTTTTATGGTCGGTATAATCGTCAGTTTTGTAAACGTAGTCTTTGTTGTGGTCGGCAAGGATAAAAACGTTTATATATTTTTAGCAATACAAACGGTGCTTTCCATAATTGCCGATTTTGCATTGATACCGAATATGGGCGTGTACGGCATAGCCATATCGAATATAATCGTTAATTCCGTTCTTGCCATAGCAAGTTTTGTAATGCTTTATTTACAAAAACTTATTAAACCGTGTTGGTTTCATAAAAGCGACATTCCTATTTTGAAAGAATGGGGTAAAGTCGGCGTGTTTTCGGGGGTGCAGCAATTTATTGACAATTTAATTTACGCCGTAATGATTGGCAGAATGGTAAATATGGTTGCCGAACAAGGTAACTATTGGATAGCAAATAATTTTATTTGGAGTTGGCTGCTTATTCCTATAACTGCATTATCGGAAATTGTACGGCGCGACTGCAAAGACGGATATAAAGAACTTAAACAATTCAATTATTATTTTATCGGACTTGCAACGGTTTTGTTATGGGCTATTACAATTCCTGCGTGGACGCCGTTTTTCGAAGGTGCACAGGGATTACCCAATGCCGATGAAATATTTTTAATTGTTATTAAACTTTCGCCGTTCTATATTGCATATATCGGTTGCGCTATTATAGATAATATTTTTATCGGACTTGGCAAAACTATTTATAATGCTATAAATTCGCTTATAATCAACATTGTATATTATGGTATATTCTTTATTCTATATCTAACAAAAGCAATTACTTTTACAATGGATACGATTATAATAATGTTCGGTTTTGGTATGGTCGTACATTTTGCAGTATCGATTATATTAGAAAAGGTTTTCTACAAAAAATTCGAACTGAAAAAAAACAAGTAAAATAGAAAATACAGCAGAATTATTGCAAGACAATTAAAGTAATGGAAATGCAAATGCTAACTCGGACGTGAACAATTAGTATATAGAAAGATAAACGCCATTATCGCATTTATCCTTTTTTATTAGCCTATTTCTACGGATATTTTATCGCTATATTTTTCAACCCATTTTTCACTCCATTTTACCCAATCGTATATTCGTTGATAAGTATTTGAATTTATGGGAGTATTTTTAAGTTTTTGTTCCATTCTTTGCAAAATTTTATCTGCTAAATTGTGTTTGAAATTCTCGTCGGGTTGATATGCAGTTATCATAACTTTTAGTAAGTAAAACATTTTATCGTCGTTGCGTTGCAAATTTCCTACGTTCGCCCAAGTCCAAAATACATAAATGAAATCGTCATATTCTTCCCCTATAAAAGTGTTGTCCCAATCAATGATGCCGACAATCTCACCGTTATTAAAAACAACATTTTGAGTGCCTAAATCACCGTGAACATAAACTTTTCCGTTTAGATACTTTTGGGAAATTTCATTGATCGCTTTTAATTCTTGCGTAATTGCAATGATTTCTTTTTCATTCATTTCATAAGTGTAGGGGATAGTTTCGCCGTATATAAAACTAAATATATCTTTACCGTTTTTTACGCCTAAATATTTAGGAGTTTTTGTATATCCGTTTGTTTCCATTAACTTTAAAAAAGTATACTCGCATTCGTTAAAAGTTCTTTCTTTTTCAATTACTCCGTTAACATATTTAACAGACAACCCCGAATAACCGCCGTTAAGATTTAACTGCTTTGTTTTGATTGCTTTAATGCTGTTATTTAATTCGTTTAGTTTTATAAATAGCTTTTCGTTACCGTTAATCGCTTCTGTAACGTTATAAACTACTGCGCGCCCGATAAGCCTATCGTTTTGCATAAGATTTCCGTTTTGCATAATGCTATCGCAAGAAAGTTGTTTTGCAATGTTAAAATTGTGTTTTACGCCGAAATTTAGTATTTCAAAGAGCTGTTGTTCGTAAGTAGTAGGGCATAAAAGAGCAAAATTTAAAAGCGGATACAGTAATTTGTTCGCAAAAAAATTTTGATTTGTATTAACTTTAAATAACGAGTTAAATATGCTTTCGGAAGATAATATTGCTACCAAGATATCACTGGGTAAAGCAATCTCGCAATAGTCAATTTGAAATTCATCTTGAAGATAAGTATAAAATGCCTGTACATTGTCTGCTTTGCACATAGTAAGTAATTTGTTGTAATTAAAATGTTTATTCATAAGTGTAAGATTATTTTACACAAAACATTACATAAAGTCAAATTATCTGTTTGTTGTTTGGCTTTATTATTAAAATAACGTAAGTCAAACGTGGTTCAACTTACGTTAATGGTGGTGCCGATGGCCGGACTCGAACCGGCACGGATGTTACTCCGAGGGATTTTAAGTCCCTTGCGTCTGCCTATTTCGCCACATCGGCATAAGATACCGATGCTTAGGCGAAATTCCGCCTTTCCCCAAAGGGACTTCGCTCTAACGCGAAACATCGGCAATTTTAAAGCGCAAAACCGCTTGATACAATCTTGCGCTTTATTGGAGGCACCACCCAGATTCGGACTGGGGAGAT
>CARAIG010000020.1 GCA_948938605.1 uncultured Eubacteriales bacterium | reverse complement strand
GGCAAAAGTATGTTTTTTATGTCAAAGGATTGGTTGCTTAAAGAACTTAACGCTAAATTTCCCCAATGGCATGCTTTTGCGGTTGTAAAAAACTTTCCTAATATTATCGACGTGCATTTTGTTAAACGTCAAGCAGCAGTAAAAATCGACATAGGCGGCAATATGGTTTATATTGACTCGTTCGGTTATGTTGTAGAACAACCTGCCGAAGGTAACTGTATAGACATTTCGTCGGTATTCGATGTCCGCGATACAACGGTTAACGAACTTGGCAAACCTCTGCAATTTGTCGAGCAAAAAAGTAATCAACATTTGAGTATAGTTTTAGAAGCGATAATAGCAAGTTGGCGTTGTAATATCGAATTGGGCGATTTACCCGTTGTTTTGGGTGAAGAAAACGTTTTTACATTTGATGAGTACAATAATTTTATCGTTCATACGCGTGCCGAAGCGCAAATAAAGGTGGTTGAACCATCGCAAGATTTAACTAAGCGTTTGTTGGCTGCTTACAGCGTATACTATAACGATAAATTGAATTTGCAACAAAAAGGAATTGTAATTACGGTAGAGAAAAACGGCAACATAATTACGCCTAATACTAACAAATAGTTTACGAGGAACGTATGAAAAATGATTTTATTACAATTTTAGACTTTGGTTCGGGCAAAATTACTTGTATGGCTGCGACCAAAGTGAATGATAAAGGCGAATTTGTTATTCGTGCGGTAGGTCAGTCTGCTTACAACGGATTTGACAGCGACGCTTGGTACGAACCCGATACTATTTATGATTGTATAGGACAAGCCGTAAGTCAGGTTGAAAACAAAATGAAGGCAAAGATTAAAGAAATTTTTGTCGGCGTCCCCGGTGCTTTTTGTGCCGAAGTTACAAGTGAAGCGACGATTGCATTCCATTCTAAAAAGAAAATTGACGATGTAGACGTGCAGGACATAATTGATAAGGCAGATATTTACAAGTGCGAAGGCGGTTATTCGCCATTAGGGGGTAAACCTGTTTACTTTGTATTAGACGGCGCGCTTAAAATGGTAAATCCCGTAGGCTTTATTGCAACAAGGCTTATGGGCATTGTGTCTTTTTCGTATATGAAAAATTACTTCCGCGATTCCGTATCGTCGGCATTGCGTAAGTACGGTATTAATAAAATTAATTACATAAATACATGCGAGGCGCAAGCAAGTTATATTTCGCATTCGATGTTCGGCGATAATTACTGCATAGTAGTAGATATCGGACACATTACAACTAATGTTATGTTGTGCGGCGGTAACGGCTTGTTGTTTGAACGTACGTTTGCTCTTGGCAGCGGATACTTTGCCAGTGACTTGTGTCAAGTGTTGGGTTGTGATTTTAAGTTTGCAATGACGGCGCTTGAAAAGGTTAATTTAAATTTGGAAGTACAGTCGGGCGATGCTTACTCCTTGAACGGCAAAATGATTGACGCTTTCCAAACAAACGAAGTTATACGCGCCCGTATCGGGCAGATTGCCGAGTACGTAATTAAGAGTTTCCGTTTTTGCGACAAAGACATACCGGCAGATACGCCGATAGTATTAACGGGCGGCGGTCTTGCGTATTTAAGGGGCGGTTCGGATTGTTTGGCGGCTCATTTGGGCAAAAAAGTGCGTATGTATGACAGTTTTAACGCTCAAACGAAACGTAACGAATATACATCGTGTTACGGCTTGATATTCGCGGCGGTAAATACAAATAAAAGTAAAGGCGGTCTGTTGTCATTTTTGACTAAGGGACGCAAAGGAGAATAATAATGAACAATAGCGCAACAGGCAGCATAGCAAAAATTATGATTGTGGGCGTAGGCGGCGGTGGCGGCAATGCCGTTAATTCGATGGTTAAAGCGGGAATTACCAATGTGGAATTTTTGGCTCTAAACACCGACCAACAAGCTTTGTCTAAAATATCTGCAAACAAAATGGCAATCGGCGAAAAATTAACTCGCGGTTTGGGCGCAGGTGCCGATCCCGAAATAGGTAAAGCGGCGGCTTTGGAAAGCAAGGAAGCAATTCAGCAAGCATTGCAAGGCGTTGACTTGCTGTTTATTGCCGCAGGAATGGGCGGAGGTACCGGTACGGGGGCTGCGCCTATCGTTGCGCAAATTGCCCGCGAATTGGAAATTTTGACGATAGCGGTCGTTACTAAGCCTTTTAATTTCGAAGGAACCCGCCGTATGAAAAATGCCGAACTCGGTATTGAAAATTTAAAGGGTAACGTCGATGCGTTAGTTATTGTGCAAAACGAAAAGTTGAACCGCGAAAAGAACTTTTCCATTAAAGATGCGTTTACTAAGGCGGACGAAATTCTTCAACAAGGCATTCGCGGTATTACGGATATCGTAGTACAAGACGGACGTATTAATCTTGACCTTGCCGACGTTAAATGTGTAATGCGTAACAGCGGTATGGCGCATATGGGTGTAGGCGACGGAAAAGGTAAAAACAAAACCATTGACGCTATCCGCAAGGCAGTCTATTCCCCGTTGTTGGAAACTACAATTCAAGGCGCTGCATCCTTGATCGTTAACTTCCGCGGCGGTGAAGATTTGTCGCTAGATGAAGTTATAGTGGGCGTTGATCTCGTGCGTCAGGTAATTTCGCCCGATGCAAACGTTTTGTTCGGTGTGGGGTTTGACGAAAATTTGAAAGACGAAGTTCAAGTTACTTTAATTGCCACAGGTTTTTCGGGCAAGGGTGACGAAAAGGCGGCGTTTTTCAGTAGCGAGGCGGCTACTCACGTTGCGGCTACCAATATTCAGCGTAACAATGCCGCGAATACTACAATTCAACAATCCCCGTTGACGCCTCCCACAAATGTTGCTCCGCAGCAACCGCAGCAGCAAACTTCGTATTTTCAGCAACAGCATGGCGGAACAAATATCAGCGGTAACGTCTCGGTAGACGAAGACCCCAGTATTCCTCCGTTTTTGCGTAAAATGCGCAAGTAAAAGTTGCATTTGTAATAACAGTCTAGACCGCTTGCAAGGCGGTTTGGGCTGTTTTGTTTTTATTAGATAATTCTTTTCATAAAAAATGATTAAAGTGTAATATTTTTTATTAAACTGTTAACAATATTTGTAGGAGGTACTTAATATGAATTCTACAAAAAGTACAGGTTCGAAATCGACTAACACTAAGTCGACAAGCAAAGCAAAGGGTTGCAGCGGAAAAGCAAGCAACAGTTCTAATTGCGGCGGTAAAACGCGTAGCAAGAACGCTAAGTCTTCTTCGCAAGAAAGCGACTCCGACCCATCGGGTAGTTACACCGGTAATCCCGTAGGGTGGGGAAAATACGCAGACCCCGTACAAGATGCGGACGATCTGTAAAATTTTAAAAAGCAAGGTTGCAAGACCTTGCTTTTACATATTGTAGGGTGATATATAAAATTAGTATGAACTGTTTTGGGCACTTGGCACCGCATTCTAAATCACCGTACTGATGTCTTTGTGGTTCTTTTTACGATAGCATTGTTGCCGTATGTCTATTACGGCTTCCGTTTCGTTCGTCCCAAAGTCCTAAATACATTCACTATGGCGCGTAGCTTTTTTACGTCGGCACATTTAATTGTTGGTAGTTTATTGAAATATATAAATTTATTTTCGATGGCAATGACATTGGGAGTCGCAGTCGTTGTTTTGACGGCAAATGTCTAAACAAATGCCTGTGTTATGTCTGTCGCAGCGTACTGTAAGTCTGCCGAATGCAGTGTCACAGCTGCATTCCAAATAACAACCGTCCTTGGGTTTCAGTTTTTTCGGCGGATGACATCGGCTTTTGCAAACGGTATTTAAATAGGTTTGTTCGTTTAAAAAACGTCCATTTTGCGAGCATTTCATACTAAATGATATGAAAATATTAGGAATTTTGTTAAAAGACTTGTAAAAAACAGTTCGATACTATATAATATTATAGTGTTAACACACAAATCCTAGGAGGAATACTACAATGATTTTTGAAAAAGTGCAAGAATTGCTGGCTGAGGCGCTGAACATTGACGACAAAAGTAAAATAACCCGCGAATCCAACATTGTTCAAGATTTGGGCGCTGACAGTCTTGATATGGTTGAATTGCTTATGTCTCTTGAAGATAATTTCGGTATTGTCGTTCCTGACGAAGTTGCAAACGATCTTGTAACGGTTGACGCTATCGTTAAGTATATCGAAGCAAATAAGTAATTGTTATTGTTGCAAGCAGTACAATCAAAAATTTGGTCGCAGATAATATGCGACCTTTTTCATTGTAAAATATTACTTGATATAATCTAACAACAAATAAATACAAGTAATTTATTTATGCTAGGAGGTTTAATATGCCAACAGTGGATATCATTTCGGATTATAGTCAACTTTTGAAAACTTTAAAAAGCAATAGCAATGCGGAGTTTGACGAATTTAACAAAAAAATCGTAAATTCGGATATTCCTACAATAGGGTGTACCGTTCCGTTTGTCCGCAAATTGGCAAAAAATTGCAGTTTGGACTTTGCGTTGTCTTTGCCCGTAAACCAATATGTTGAAGTTGATTTGCTGCGCGGTATTGTTTTGTCCAATGCTAAAATTGAATTCGCCGAAAAATCTAAATTGTTACTGCAATTTGCCGAAACAATCGAAAACTGGGCAGTCTGCGACTGTTCTGCCGTAAAACCCAAGTCGGACGAAAAAGAACAGTACTTTAACTTCTTTTGCAAAATGACTGAAAGTAAAATTAAATTTGTTTGCCGATACGGAATTGTTAATTTGCTTTCGTCTTACTTGGACGACGGGCATATCGATGCCGTATTTGCCGTTTTAAAAAATATTGTGTTATGGGGAGAATACTACATAGATATGGCAGTTGCGTGGTTAGTTGCAACCGCAATGGCTAAATGCCGCAATCAGACGGTCGATTATATGCAAGGCGAAGCAAGGCGGGTGTTAAATAAGTTTGCTTATAACAAGGCGTTGCAAAAAATGCGCGAATCCTTCCGCGTAAGTAAGGAAGATAAACAATGGACATATTCGTTAAAGATTGTTTAGATATATCATTGTAACAGGCGCAATAATGCTTTTTAACAGTTTTGGTGCTGTTAGAAAATATTGATGTGCAATTTTTCACAAATATTGTCGATTCAATATAAAGAAGTATGTTTTTGCATAAACTACAACTATGTACGAACAAACTGTAAATATCGAAAAAAATAATTTTCACCTTTTGAATTATGTTAAAAACCAAATAGAGCCCGCTTTGAATGAAATTGACGGAATATCCACTGAATTGGACGATGAATACCGCAGTTATTATACTCTTGCTTGTTCGGATACGTACCGTTTTCAAGTGAGCCGTGCAGTTAATGCTGCTGTTTGCGAGGCACTGTCACTAGGGTACAAAAATATTTACGTGCGTAATCTGTTGGATGTAGGGTACGAAAATTTTTATCAAAACGTACTTGTAAATACTATTTGCAAATTTGACAGCGAATACGACAAACAATTCGTCTCGCGAATTTTGGCTAGCGGTTCTACTGTGTGTTTAGACGGTTATTACAATTTTAAAATGTCGCAAGTCAAACGTAAATGGCGCGACATTTCAAAACTTGTGTGTGACAACAGTTTTTTGTTGGCGGATAACGAACTTATTATAGAATTACTGCAATACTTGTTGGAATCGTTAACAAGCCGCGAACCGATATTGTCAGTAAGTTTGCAAAACGACGATTTTATTATTTATAATAAGGATAATGTGGTTTTGCCTAAACTCAAATCAATAGCAAAAACATCCACTGCGGAAGAAGAAGCAATGCTGAATATTATTTGCTTGAAACCTTCCAAATTGAATATATACTATCACGACAAACCGAGCAACGAATTCACTGCAATGTGTGACACGTTGTTTAACTCAAAATTTATTTTTGTTGAATAAATATTTTTTGATAAAACGGTTGACAAATTTTTGTATTAGCATTAAAATCGTGGCATAAATACATTATTGGTTAAGACATGTTCGACAAAGGTAGTTTTACAGAGAGTGACATTTGCTGAGATTGTCGCAAACGAAATTGTTTGGGTACCACTTAACTTTAAATGCGCTTGCTCTTGCGAAAGTAGGGCTTTTGAGCGGTCGGCACTTTTGCCGTCAAATAAGGTGGAACCACGGATTACTAATTCGTCCTT
>CARAIG010000019.1 GCA_948938605.1 uncultured Eubacteriales bacterium | reverse complement strand
CAACAAAAAAGTGCGTCCCAAGTTAAATACTTTGGGGCACACTTCGTTTGGTGAATAAATTTAATATTGCAACTAATATGTCAAACGCCGCTTTATTTTTTACCGCACGCAGGGCATTTACGGTCAACAAAAAACGATTCGGCTTCCTGCGACCACTTGTAACCGCAACGCGAACACTGCAAATAAAACACATCGCAAAAGGAAGTTTTGTCAGCATTGCCGTTTGACGAATTATAAGTACGGGTAAAATCTATAAGCCTAACCGCCCCGCCGCAAAGTTCGTCTATAACGTAACAGTAATTGTTTAGCAAGCCGTTTTCCCGCGGTTTTGAATACGTATGTCTAACGGAAGACAACGACTGCTGCTTGGGCTTATACGGATGGTACGCGCTCAACGGCTGATTGACCAACTGCATCAACTGCAATTCGTCTAGCGAATCTTGAAGCGCATTGTGCTGTTCGGTAAATCCGCAAAAGTATACAAGGCGCATTACGTTTTGCAAGCCGCGCCCGCTTTTTAGTAAACCTGTGGAAAAGTACTCGCAATTGTCCGGCAGTTTGTCGTTAAAATTACGGTTTGCGGCTATCGGCAAAATATCGCGCCAAACGTAATTGTGCAGTTCGTGCAAACACTTGTAATCGAACGGAGCATTGTAAGCCAAAATGTCGCAAACACCGTATTGCGACATCAGTTTATTTATACCGTCTATTGCCTGCTCGCGCGAGCAGTCGCAAATAAGGTCGTTGTTTATATCCCGCAATACAGACGAATATATGCCGCCGACGCGGCATTCGGGATAAATTACATAATACTTTTTGTCAACTGCGGCAAACGTTTCGCAATCCGCAACAACTACGCCTATTGACATAACTTCGTTATTCCAATTAGTTTCGACGTCCAGCACCGCAAAATATCCGCAAGTATTTTCCTTTGTCATTATACCTCTCTTTTACACTTCCAATTCAAACAAAACATTTTCCTTGCGGGCGGATACGGTAAGCCCTTGCACCGATACTGCGCCTTTACGTTTAAGCGCCTTAGCGCATTCGTTTAACGTTGCGCCTGTTGTTTTTACGTCGTCTATTAAAAGCACTCGCTTGCCTTTAACGTCTTCTGCAACTTTGTATGCGCCGATTAAGTTTTGCTTGCGTTCCGTTTTGCCCAAACGTTCTTGGCGTTCGGTTTCCTTAACCTTAATTAATGCGTCGGTAAACTTTTGCGGGCAATCCAAAATTTTACAAAAATACCACGCCAGTAATTGCGATTGGTTGTAACGGCGTTGGCGTAAGGATTTTGCGCTCATAGGCGGAAAGCACACCGCATCGAACTCTAATCCGTTTTTTACCGCGTAATATGCCAAATACTTTGCAAAAACTTTTGCGTAAAGTCCGCGGTTATTAAACTTCATACTTAGTATTCCGCGTTGAATTGAACCTTCGTAACTGAATACGGCGTATGATTTGTCAAAGTATATTTTGTCGAAAGCGCAGTTCCCGCAATAGTCTTCTTCGCCGTCGATGCCTACGCCGCACCGCTTGCACGTTTTGCCGTTATTAAACACAACGCTTTGCATACATTCGTCGCAAAAGCCTAAGTCGGTAAAAATTTCCCGTCCGCAACTAATACAATTAAATTCTACGGGACAGGCAACGTCAGTTATACTGTCCGCAATCGAGCGCAACTTGTATCTCACTTTGCGATTGATTTTCATTTGTGCCCCCTTTTGCAACAGTCAAACAAACTATGCATTGTTGATTATAGCGAATTAATAATTTTCCGCTTTAATTTCGAAATACGCTTGCGGGTGACTGCATACAGGGCAAACTTCCGGCGCTTGTTTGCCGATGACTATATGTCCGCAGTTTCGGCATTTCCAAATTTTTTCGCCATCGCGTGAAAATACCAATCCGCCTTTGATGTTAGCTATCAATTGACGGTACCTTTCTTCGTGCTCCTTTTCAATTTGACCTACCGCTTCAAAAAGTTCCGCTAAATGTTCAAAGCCTTCTTCGCGAGCGGTTTTGGCGAAGTTTTTATACATATCCGTCCATTCGTAATTTTCCCCGTCTGCCGCCGCATTAAGGTTTTCCAACGTTGAAGGGATTGCTCCGCCGTGTAGTTCCTTAAACCAAAGCTTTGCGTGTTCCTTTTCGTTATTGGCGGTTTCCTCAAAAATTGCAGCAATTTGTTCATAGCCGTCCTTTTTGGCTTTGCTAGCGAAATATATATATTTATTTCTCGCTTGACTTTCGCCCGCAAATGCAGCGATTAAATTTTGTTCCGTTTTAGTTCCTTTGTAATTTGGCATAGTTTTGCCCTCCTAACAAGCACTATTATATTCGCTTAATTTATTGCTGTCAATACAGATTTTACATTAAGTTTAAAACATAAACTTTCAATCAACGCTAAAATACCCAAATTAAAACTTAGATGATTTATTTGACACACGCCTTTTACAAACCATAACTGTCCGCCACATAATTTAAGTTATCCCAACTGTAAACACTACACCGCAACAAGCAACAATGAGCAATGCAAAAGGAACCGCACTACCAGTACGATTCCTTTTGCATTACGACCACAAGTGCAGCCGCTGTGCGTATATCGCGTGAAAAGTGTTATTTGAGCAGGTGCGTACTATAAAAAGTATCATAGCGTTCCCTTTCAGCATGCGCTAATCGAGAATTTTTTTGCCTATGGCATAGAATTCGTTTTTAGTACGCTTCCTTAACGAACTTATAAATTATCCCATTAAAGGAACAGCATATTGTCTTTTCTGCTACTGCAAAACTTTTTGAGTGCAGCTCCTACAAGTTTTACCATAGTACCGCTGACTTTACGTGCATTCTGCGGACACACCGCCATACAACGCATACAGTTTATGCAGGCTTTTTTATCCGTTTTTTTCGGATTACTCTTGTATATTGCGCCCACAGGGCATTTATTTGCACATATACCGCAGGCGGTACAAGCCGAAGCTGCTTTCGGCACAAGTCCCGGTCCTGATTTCTTATAAGGACGATTACCGGGAATATTCGGTTCGGTATCTGCCGAAGAATATATTTTTTCGGTTATCAACTTTGCGAATTCGGTTAGTTGTTGCGCATCGATATCATCGGGTCTTCCCGTAGCGTATTGATGTGCTATCGAATGTTCCGCAACTGCCGATATACCCGCAACAACTTTGAATCCGCATCCTTTTGCGGTATCTGCCATTTCAATTAAAGTATCATCCTGTTCACGGTTTCCGTAAACGGCAACAACGACTGCTTTTGCGCCGTTTGCTTTTATCGTTTTCAAACGGTCGATTGCGGTTTTGGGTGCGCGTCCGCCGAAAGAAGGCATTGCAATAACGGCTATGCCGTCGTCAGTTAAATCACAACCTGAAAAATTTTGAGTTGACAAGTCAACCGTTTCAATTTCCGCACCGAGAGCATTAGCAATAATGCTTGCAACTTTTTCCGTTCCACCCGTAGGGCTGAACACTATTTTATAAGTCCGCATAATAATTTCTCCGTTTTAATTTATTTATTTTGCTGTGAATGCTTTTCAACAATATATGTTGTAATATCTTTAAGCGTATAATCTTTCAGTGCGTTTTCCATTGCGTTCTGCGCGTGCAAAATAGGCGCGTCTAACGCAGAAGTTATATTGCACCCAACCGGACATTTTGGATTAGGGTTTTGATGAACATCGAAAATAACGCTTTCTTCGGAATTTTTAACGGCCTGATATATATCGCATAAAGTAATTTCTTCCTGCGGTTTAGAAAGCCGACCGCCGGGAAGTCCGTTCTGCGTTTCCACAATTCCCGCCTTTTTTAATAACGATATTACCTGCCGTATTACGACAGGATGACTGCCGACGCTTTCCGCCATCATTTCGGACGTAGCGGGATGAGCATCGTTTAACGCAATCAGAACAAGAATATGTATTGCAACCGTAAACCTTGTATTTACTCTCATAATTTAATACCTGTAACTATTATAATTACACCTTTTGAGTTTGTCAAGCGCTTGATAACAAAAAAGAAAAAATCAAACAGTCTATCTAAATATTCGTTAAATTATTTGCATTCATAATATTTTTATAGAAGTATAGCCCTATTTTCATATTCAAATCCTGTCTATTGGTACTTTTTACGCATCTTTTTTGTGTCGTATAATATGAAAAGTGTTGCGCGTTTTTAGACATAAACAAAGACCTTGTTAAGGCGCAATTTCCTTTCAAGGTCTTTGTTTCTTTTCAAAAGTGGCTAAAAAGTCAATAAAATAGCGAAAATCGGTGCAAAAGTCAGAAGACTTCTGCACCGACATACTTGGTAGAGACAGTGGGACTCGAACCTACGACCTCTCGCATGTGAAGACGGCTCAACAACCATTAACAGCCTACAAATCAAATATAAGCGCGTTTGCACCACTTTACACACAACACGAAATTAATCCGGTCTTTTATATTTAATAGCACCTACATCCAACTGCTCCTGCACCCATTCACAACGCTTTATACGTTGCTTTGTTGCCAAAGTTCGATTTGCTACTTTCAATCGTTCCAACGCTTCGCCTGTAATTACTTCTTCCGGCATTGATGTCTTATAATCAGCAATAATAGGTTCGTTTTCACTATCCCATATTTCACGATATAACTTGTTCGGCGTTCCGCGTGTACAACCACATTTTTGACAAATAAATTCGTCAACTTCTTTATCGGACTTAACGGACAAATCACGTTCGACCGCTTTACGTACATTGATTAAAGCACCCCATACTGCATACTGCCGTTTTCCTTTAAGTGCCGAGTACATTTCACCAACACGCTCCGGTGCTTCGTTTTTCCAATCGAATTTTGTAATGTACTTACAAACTTCCTTAACTGCTTTTATTAACTTCAAATTGTACACTTCGGGATCTTCATTACGCTCACGCTTAAAAGCAACTATTTTCAAGTTTTCAGCATATCCGCCGTTTTCGTCCACGCAACGCGGCCACACATAATGCAAGAAGTCGGTATCTTTACTGTATTTCTCTTTTAACACTAATGCGTGTATATGCGGATGCCACTGTCCGCTTTTTGCTCCGGTTTTAACTTCAATCGAACGGAATCCACCGGGAAACTTAGACAAAAATGCCTTACGGAAACGTTTACCCGTCATAAGTCGCCAAGCCCCTTCTAATTGATTTAAACCGTCGTTTAATCGGTCCGTATCTTTTATTGTCAAATTCAAAAACACAACATAATGCCCTTGTTCAAGCCATTGTTTTATCCAAACATACAAATGCGTTATCCATAACGCGCTTTTGACTCTTTGACACAAAACACAAAACTTGCTTTTACACCGAACAAACGATTTAAAATGATTAGTGCCGCAATCATTACAACGTATAGTATTTATTGCATTGCCGCAATCGGATATCTTTAACGCTTCACGAGCCAATCCGTCCTTATCTGCACAAACGGAAACCGCCCGAGTCAACGCCGGAACTACTAATTCGCTATTTACTTTATATAATTTTCTAAACGAATTGTACTTCACTTTTTTTCCTCTCACTTTACGGTAATATACTTTATTGATTTAACAAATTTGATACAATTTTTTTGGCATTTGTTTCTTTATGTATTGAAATTAAACAATACAGCAAACAGACCGGTGTATAATGCTTGTACAAGGCGGAAAAAACGGCGCACAGCGCCTTACTTTTTCCGCCTATATAGTTGCAAAGAATACGACTGTTAATACTTACTGATTTCAAAATAGTCGTAACTTTACAATATAA
Source organism: uncultured Eubacteriales bacterium (assembly GCA_948938605.1). Lineage (GTDB taxonomy): Bacteria > Bacillota > Clostridia > Christensenellales > CAG-314 > Fimimonas. The sequence continues at coordinate 3,193 of CARAIG010000019.1, read as the reverse complement.
TAGTTATAGTTTAACACACTTGCAGTGAGCAGCACCGCCTACGGCGGAATTAAACTTTTAGACAGAAGAGTTTTTCTTGGCTTTGCGCTCGTTCGCTACGTCGCGGTAGCCTGCAATAACTCCTTTACTCCATTGATCGCCGGCTTTTGCCATCTCAATGCAATTACTAATAATTTCCTTAGTCTTTTGCCGGCTGCTTTCGCTTGACTTTATATATTTTCTATAAAGTATAACGCCTGTACAATAGCCATTACCAAAGTTACCACCACGTTTATCGTTGTATTTAAATTTTTCATCAACTGTTCGTTTCATCGGAATCACCTTTGCCGACAGCAACCACGTTGTTTCCTGCTACCGTTAACGCCGTAGAATTGCTTTCCGACGGCTTTTTAATTTCGTCGTCTATTTCCTTACGAACATCCTTTTCTTCCTTGACATTCAATTCAAGTTGTTTTAAAGCCGTCAAATATTCCGCTTTAAATTGTTTAAGTAAACGTCTTGCTATTTTATTATATCCGAAGAAACTCCGACGCGGAACGTACATACGGCTGCGGTATTTTAGTTTAAAATTATCTAAGCCGACTTCGAGTTCACGTTCGGTAAGGCAGATGTCTAATTCTTCGGCATACAGTTGGTAAAGGATCTTTGCCATAAACTCGTATTGCTTTTCCGGAATCCACTCCAATGCTTCTTTAAGATCCGAAAAAAGAACAAAGTACTTTTCATTTAAGGTTTTTATGTCGCTCATTTACCTTCTTTCCCCCTTTATTGTCTTTATCCGGATAGAACCCTTCTGGTGCTATTTGCGGATACATCCAATTGTATTCTTCCAAATCTATTTCCGTAGAATTAGTATCGATATGTTCCATATAACAAAAATCTTTGCTTTTAGTCGGTAAAAAACTACGAAAATAACTTTTAGTAAGATATATACCAAAACCGTCAAACTGATACGAAATTATACGCTCCACATAATTGTTACCCGTACCGTTTAAATACTTATCCACGTCCGACCAAGTTTCAAATTCGCGTACTAAAAAGTTAGTGGACCTTACGAACCCGTTTTTATCCCGAACACGCTCAAAGTCTATTACTTCTATATATTTGTCGGCAAGTTCTCTAATATTTGCTTCAATTAGGACAGGACGTTGTACGTCAATCCATATAGTTAATTCAAAATGTCTGCTTTCTTCGTATGCTCTCGAAACCCAGCCAGGAAGTTTTAAATTACTTTTACTATTATAATAACGTTGACCTTCTGCCAAAAATATATGAGAAAATGGCGGAACAGGGATAGTTTCGACATCATCGTTTTCAAAGCCGAAACGGAATCCGTCAATATAATAACTGCTAACATATTTTTTATATCCGCGAGATATAGATACTTTGTAATTAGTAAAAACGGGCGGACGGTCCGGATACGAATAATTATGTCCTTCAAGATTTATGGACTTAATAGCGTCCACGCAATTCCTATAAAGTTCCTTATCTCGCAAACACACACCGGCTTCACAAGCCTCTAAGAAAGTTTTGCCCCGTCCGCGCTTTCCAAAAATTTCAAATATCTTGCTCATTTTTGGGATTTTGACGACATAATTTCGTCATACAATTTTCGTTCAACTAAATAACATTTTTCACGTTTACTGTTTTTCTTATCGTCAAAGAAAGCCATAACACGCTCCTTTGTTACGTTCGGCAACTCCGTTACATCATTCACAAACTTACGCTTTTTAGTTCCGTCTTTTGAAATAACAGTTTTAGATATAAAAGGTACGTCCTTCGATACTATTCCGTATACACCGTTCTTCCAACGTTTGTTTTTTGTATCGAAGGCGTCGGACGAACTGACTACCATAAGCCCGGCTAAATTTGCTTCATTTGGTTTTCTTTTGCGATTTACATATTTAGGCATTGACAATTTCCTCCTATTTGTTTATAATAGATTTATCTCGGTGGTCAAACAACGACCAAAGTTAGAAAGCAAGACTTGTCTAACCGGGCAGAGTAACTTATGAGATTGAAAGTAATTGCATTAAGCAATTTGGTTGTGAGGCTCTGCAAAACACTCGGATATCCGCCGGGTGTTTTTTATTATTTCTTTTTCTTTACTGCACGTACGATTGCTATAATGATTAACACCGGCGAGGCAACTACGTATCCGATTCCAATAAATATGTACTTGATTATATACCAAGTTCCTTTTACTATTGTTTTTAATACAATCACTAATCCTTTACGCAATACGTCTACCGCCAAAAATACTATCAATAATGCTACTCCGAACACTACCAACAGCACCCACCAATTAGTTTTCAGCCAAATAAAAAAGTTTTCTATTTTTTGTAGTATTTGCTCCCATTGGTCTTTGGCTGCTTGCCATTTATCGTTATCGGGTTCGGTAACGCTTCCGCCTGTTTGCTTGTTATCTACTACGCCCAAATTGTAAACTTTGCGGTCAGACAAAAAATGCAAACGCAATATTGTGACATCCGACACTTCGGACAACGAATAGTTATATCCTGCTAACCCCAAATTACTTCTTTTAATACTTGTTTGAGCAAATCTTAATACCCATTGCTTACCTTCTAATTGCGCTGCTGCCGAAGCAGTTAACTTTTCTGAACTCTTAAAATCTTTGACACTTTGTATTGTTTTCCAAGTATGTAATGTAAACGACCAACGATTATTGTTTTGTGAGTACTGCTCGGATTTTAACGTTACTGTATTTGAACTACTATTCCGCTCAAAAAATTGTTTGTTTGTATTATCCCAATTTTTATAAGTCAAATCGTCAACCAATGTATAATCTTTGACGACATAACTAACATCAACTTCGTAAATCTCGTCAATGCGTCTGTCCGTAGAAAAAGCAACATAATGTGACGAAGTATAGAAATCTTGTCCCCACGTTCCGCCGTCATAATACCGCAAATTGCCTACGTATTTAGATGTTATTACAATACTGTCATTTTGCTTGACCGTATACTTAACAGCATCGTCAACCGTTTCCGCAGAGAATAACTTGTTTACAGCATAGGCTACGGTATTCACTTCGTTTTTGTTTTCCAATGTATCGCCCAATTTGTTATCCCAAAGGCGCGCTATTTGTATTACAAGATAATTCCGAACGGAATCGGACAATACGGCAATGTCCTCAACCTTGTACTTATGCAGCGTTCCGTTACGGGACAGT
>CARAIG010000018.1 GCA_948938605.1 uncultured Eubacteriales bacterium | reverse complement strand
GTCGCACCGAAAAAACCGTTGCAAAAATCACAATAACAGCTATTACAGCAACTAAAACCGCTATTAAAATTATCAGTTTTCTACTCTTTAAGTTAATACTCACAATTACCTCAAAAAACCACGCGCCAAGCTCTTACGCGGAAACATCCATTATTCTTTAAATAATTATACAACTATTCTTTTTTGCAGTCAATTACTTTAAAGCATTCAGCAACGGTTTTTTAATATAAATAAATATTATATTATTTAAAAAATATCAAATTATAATTGTATTTTCGATATCGCAAAAACAACATAAAAAACGTGCAAAAACTATGATTTCCATAGATTTTACCCGAAACTATCGCCACTCTTATTTAAAAACAATATCAGCGCCTAACGAACGTAAACTATCGGAAAGATTTAAGTACCCGCGACAGATATTTTCGACATTTTTAACAGTTGTAATTCCTTGCGCATTCAACCCTGCAATAACCAACGCCGCACCGCCCCGCAAATCGTACGCCGCAACGTCAGCGCCGTATAATTTGCGTCCTACAACATATGCGGTATTACCGTCAACTTTAATGTCTGCTCCCATAAGCGCAAGTTCGTCCGCTATGTGAGTCAGTCGGTTTTCGAATAAGTTTTCACAAATTTGGGTATCGCCGCCGTCGGCAATTGCCGCCAATGACAAAACCAAAGACTGCATATCTGTCGGGAAAAACGGATACGGCGCAGTAATTACTTTTCCGTACGATACGGGCATACGGCTTCGTTTAACTTTAATTGCATTTTGATACTCAGTAATTTCCAATCGCGGATTAAGCATATTTAAAAATGCGCGCAAATGCGACGGATTACACTTAGTCACTGTAATTTCGCCGCCGCTTGCAACCGCTGCGGATATGTATGTTGCAGTAACTATACGGTCAGGTATAACGTCGAATTCGGCGCCGTGTAATTTATTTACGCCGTTAACTTTAATATTCGGCGTACCTATGCCTTCTATCCTTGCACCCATTTTAACCAAAAAACGTTCCAACGCTTCCACTTCGGGTTCTGTCGCGCAATTGCAAAGAACGGTCTCGTATTCCGCCAAAGCAGCCGCACACAGCAAATTTTCGGTAGCGCCTACGCTTGGAAAACGCAATACGTATGTCGTAGCAAAAGGCTTTCCGCGGCAAAGCAATACATCGTCCGCAAAATCGATTTGCACCCCCATACTCGCCATTCCGTCTAAATGTATATCCATAGGACGTTTTCCTATAGCGCAACCGCCCGGCAAAGGCAAATTAATTTGACCGTATTTTGCTAAAACGCTGCCCATAATCAAGTTGGAACCGCGCAATAATTTTGCCAAATGTTGCGGAGCCGCCGTATTAGTAAGACTTCCGCAAACGCAAATCGTGTCATCTTGCCAAACAATTTGCTTGCCCATATATTGCAACAAACGCACCATATTGTCCACGTCGGTTATTTTGGGACAATTATGCAACACGACTTCCTCGTCCGTTAAAACGCTTGCGGCAAGTAATGGCAAAACACAGTTCTTTGCTCCGTATACGGATATTTCGCCATTAAGGCTGCGACCGCCGTTAATTATGTAATCCATAGTTTATCTCCGATATTATTTTTATTCGCTTGCGACGACAAATTGAGCAAAATTCCTATTGCCGACATAAATACGACCAAGGACGTCCCGCCATAACTTACAAACGGCAACGGCAAACCGGTTGGCGGTATACTGCCTGTTACAACCGCAAAATTAATAAGCGACTGTACCGCAATAACGGCGGATATACCACCTGCAAGATAGCATCCGAATTTATCGTTAACGTTTGCTGCAATACGTACTCCCCGAAGAATAACGGTTACATACAAAGCAAATATTATTAAACACCCGAATAATCCAAGTTCTTCGCCTATCACCGCAAAAACGAAATCACTTTCGGCAAACGGAAGAAAGCGATACTTTTGTCTGCTATTAAACAGTCCGACGCCAAACCATCCCCCGCCGCCCAACGCATACAGCGACTGTATAAGTTGGTATCCTTCATCCTTAGGGGAAGCCCAAGGATCGATAAATGCCAATAAACGCTGCAAGCGGTACGGTTCAATAATTATTAAAAGCGGCACTGCAATAGCAAAAGGAATAAGCATAAGCAAAAAATATTTCCACTTCATACCGCCCAAGTACAGCATTATAAGCATTAACAACGCCATACACATCGTAATGGACATATTAGGTTCGGCAATGATCAAACCGCAAAACGTTACGCCGACGGCAATCGGAGCAATGCAAAAACGCAATTTGCTTGTGTCCGTTTTTGACATATATACCGCACAAAAAAGCACAAAAGCAAACTTGGCTATTTCTGACGGTTGCAAAGTAAAACCGCCAAAACCAATCCAACGGCGCGCACCGTAGTTTTCCACGCCAATACCCGGCACAAATACAAGACAAAGCAAAACTACCGAAATAACAACGCCCCAAATCCACATTTTTTTGATAAAGTCCAGTTTTACCCTTGCAAATATCAGCATCGCCACCAAACCGATTGCCGCGCCGATTGCCTGTTTAATAACAAAAAAGTATTTGTTGTTATATGTAATTTCCGCCGAATAATAACTTGCGCTGTACACAAAAATCAAGCCGATGACTACAAGCGCAATTACAGCAAAAAGCAATATGTAATCTATTTGTCGTTTAATCACCGCAAAGCCCCTTTACCGCTTGGCAAAAATAATCGCCGCGTTCGGCATATCCGCTGAACCTGTCAAAACTCGCGCAAGCATTCGACATCAAAACGACTCCGTTGTCATATCTGCATACGGCGTTATAGCTCTGTTCAGTCGCTTGCTTTAAATCGTCGAAAACTGCCACTTCAATGCCGTAAGCCTTTCCGCAATCAGCTATTTTTTCCGCCGTAGATCCGCTTGCGGCAACGTATTTTACATTGTCGGCGAGGTTTGCAAATATTTCTTCAAAGCATTCCCCTTTATCCGATCCGCCAAGTATCAATGCAAGCGGCTGTTTATAATTTTTCAATGCGCTGACAGTTGCATGAACGTTAGTAGCCTTACTGTCGTCCACAAAAGTCACACCGTTCAATATTGCCACAGTTTCCATTCTGTGGGGCAAAAGACGGTAATCGGAAATATAAAGAATAGATTTGTCAAGAGATACTCCCAACAAACTAGTAATCAATATAGCCCCAAGCGCATTCGACAAATTGTGAACAGCATAGTCGCCTAAAAAGCAACAATGTTCAATACTTTTTTTACCGCCAATGTTTACTACAACATTGCTACCGTCCCAATAGCAGTTTGCTTTCGAATCGGACACCGAATAATAAAGTTTTTTGCATTGACAAAGATTAGACAGTTCCACTACGTTTTCGTCGTCAAAATTGAAGATCGCATAGCCTTCGGTTTGATGTATAAAATTATTGATTTTTGCTGAAACGTAATTATCGAAACTGTCGTGATAATTTATATGATCGTAAGCAATATTACTAAACAAACTTATGTACGGCGAAAATTCCTTGACATTATTCAACTGAAAACTCGAACTTTCCAACACTACAATTTCGTCGGAATTTACATCCAACACTTCACTAGACAACGGTATTCCGCCGTTTCCCAACAGTCGGCACTTCACACTTGCTTTACGTAAAATATGACTAACCATTTCACAAATTGTCGTTTTGCCGTTCGTACCTGTGACCGATACGCATTTGCCCAAACAATGCTTAAAACAAAATTCCAATTCCGTAACAATATGCGCACCCGCTTTTTTTGCAGAAATCATACCGACAGCATTAGGTTTTACTCCGGGACTAAGCAACACTAGCGATTTATCGGTAAAGTCCGCATCGCCGTCAAAACCGATACAATCGTCGTAAAACACTGCGTCTTTCCCCATTTTTTTCAACATAGTATGCAATCCTTGTCCTGTTTTACCTCTCCCGTAAATAACTATGTCTGACATATTATCCTCCAAAACACAACAAAAGCATAGTAATACAAATTGTAACCGTGCAATAAATCAAACAAATTCTTGTTTCGCTTAGTCCCTTCTTTTGCAAGTGATGATGATACGGTGCCATAAGAAAAACACGTTTTCCTTTGCTTATTTTAAAGTATACGACCTGTATAATTACCGATACGCAAGACACCACAAACATCAGCCCGATAATAGGAATAAACAAACTCATACGTGTAAATATCGCGCTACAAGCCACCAGCGCGCCCAGGGCAAGCGAACCTGTATCCCCCATAAATACTTTGGCGTCATTAACGTTGAATACAAGGAAAGCCGCAAGAGCCCCTATCGCCACAAAACACAACGTAATTACGTTTTGAGTTTGAGCATAAGCATAAGTGTCGCCGATACTTTCCAACGTGTTCAGTTCGCGTTTCAACAACGCAATCATTCCTGCTAAAAAGCAAATTGTCGTACTGCTTGCAAGCCCGTCCAAGCCGTCGGTTAAATTAACTCCGTTTGTACATGCCAAATAAATAAACACGACAAACGGCACTATCCAAAAACCTATCTTAACTTGAATTTCACTAAACGGAATGCGTATCTTGTCCCCTATTGCAATATCGCCGTAAACATACAATGCTACCAACACTGCTATTACCAATTGTATAATTATCTTTTGGTAAGCTTTTAATCCTTGATTATGTTTATATCGAATTTTAATAAAGTCATCAAGAAACCCCACTACGCCGTATGCAAAAAACACTGCAAGCATTACAATAGTCGGACGTAACGACAAATCGCAAAAAATACACCCTGCGGCGACAATAGCTAAAATAAAAGCTATTCCGCCCATAGTCGGCGT
>CARAIG010000017.1 GCA_948938605.1 uncultured Eubacteriales bacterium | reverse complement strand
TTCAAAAAAGCATTTAAATATATTTGACTTACGGTAATAATTATAGTAAACTAATCCTAGTAATTTAGTAGGAATTGAATTATGAAAATGTCATCGAAAGCTAGATACGGACTATACGTGGCGGTGGAACTTGCAAAAGCGTATTCGCGCGATGTGGTTACGGTTTCGTTACTTGCACAGTCTACCGGCGTTACGGAAAAGTATCTAGAACAAATAATAGCCTTAATGAAAAAAGCGAATATAGTTCAGTCGTTGCGCGGCGCGAGCGGCGGATATAAATTAACGGACGCTCCCGACAATATTACCGTCGGCAGAGTTTTACGTGCGGTTGAGGATAATTTGGAAATTGTTGACTGCTTGCACAAAGACGGATGCTCCAATAAATGTAACTGCGTCTCGCACAACCTGTGGGTAAAATTATACGACAATATCAACAATTATCTTGATACGATATCCCTGCTGCAATTGGCAGAGGATAAAGTGTAAGGGGGAATATTTTGGATAGACAAATATATATTGACCACGCCGCAACAACTCCTTGCGACAGTCGGGTAGTGGAAGCTATGCTGCCGTATTTTACAAACGAATTCGGCAATGCAGACAGTCAACACTTTTTCGGACGCGATACCGCTTGCGCGGTTGCCTTTGCCCGCGATGCCATAGCTAATCTAATAGGGTGCAAGTCTAATGAATTGTACTTTACAGGCAGCGGAACAGAAGCGGACAACTGGGCATTAAAGGGCGTTGCATTACACAATAAATCGAAAGGGAAACATATAATTATTTCTGCAATCGAACATCATGCAATTTTAACTGCCGCTGATTGGTTGGAAAACAACGGTTTTAAAGTGACGCGTCTGCCTGTCGACAATACGGGACTGGTACGAGTTTCAGACTTAGAAAAGGCTATTGACGACCAAACCACAATTGTTTCGGTAATGTATGTCAATAACGAAGTGGGTACAATTCAGCCGATAAAGGAACTTGCCGAAATAGCTCATAAGCACGGCGCTTTGTTCCATAGCGACTGTGTGCAAGCAATGCCGTATCTCAAAATTGACGTTAAGGAATTAGGCGTTGACTTATTGTCGATGTCCGGACACAAGTTTTATGGTCCCAAAGGCGTCGGTGCTTTGTATATCCGAAACGGCGTAAAATTGGATAAATTAATTTGCGGCGGCGGTCAGGAGCGTTCGCAGCGCGGCGGAACGACAAATACGCCGTTGATAGTGGGAATGGCAAAAGCTTTGCAAATTGCCGTTGACGAAATGGATGTCAATAACGCTAAAATTGAAAAACTGCGCAATCATTTTGTTGCCCGCGTACTTTCAGAGATTCCTTATGTCCGTTTAAACGGTAATAAGGAACACAGGGTACCGAGCGTTGCAAATTTCAGCTTTGAATTTGTCGAAGGCGAAGGCATACTTATGCTTATGGACAGATACGGAGTTGCCGTATCCAGCGGATCGGCTTGCAGCAGCGGAAGTTTGGATCCGTCGCACGTGTTGCTTGCTATGGGCGTGCCTATCGAAGTTTCGCACGGGTCAATTCGTTTTTCATTCGGCAAGGACAATACGCTTGACGAAGTCGACTATGCGGTAGACGCATTGAAAGACACAATAACTAAACTGCGTGCGATGTCACCGTTATTTAACGTAAAAACAGGGGGAACATATAATGTATAATCAAAAAGTACTGGACGCATTTGCAAATCCGCAAAATGTCGGAGTGATAGAAAACGCTGACGGCGAAGGAATGGTTGGCAATGCTACTTGCGGCGATATAATGAAAATAACGCTTAAAATCGAAAACGACGTTATTGTAGACGCTAAGTTTCAAACTTTCGGCTGTGCTGCTGCGATTGCTACAAGTTCGACGGCTACGCAAATGATAATTGGTATGACAGTGGATGAAGCGTTGAAGGTAACAAATGCGAAAGTCGTGGAGTATTTGGAAGGATTGCCTCCGCAAAAGATTCATTGTTCGGTACTTGCCGAAGAAGCAATTAAAAAAGCCATCGAAGATTACCGCGCAAAACAGCAAAATAAGACGGTTGACAATTCAGAAATCAAATATGTGTAAAAACTAAATGAATAGGCGGCGTTTGTCGCCTTCATTTTGAACAAATTTTGAGCAGGGTATAAGTATGGATAGTAAACTTACCGTAAACGGAAAAGAATACAAAATTGTAAAATTGCTTGGAAAAGGAAAGGGCGGATATTCGTATTTGGTTAACTGCAACAATCAACGCTATGTCTTAAAGCAAATACATCACGAGCCTTGCAGTTATTATCAATTTGGAAATAAAATCGAAGCGGAAGTTAACGATTATAACAGATTGAAAGCAATAGGTATACGGCTCCCTGTTTTGTTCGAAGTCGATACGGAAAACGAAAGGATACTGAAAGAATACATTGACGGGGACACAATCTACGATCTTATTTTGCAAGACAAAATGAAACCGATATATCTTAAACAGTTGAGAGATATGTGTAAACTGCTATATCCCGCAAGTACTAATATCGATTATTTCCCGACAAATTTTGTGGTTCAAAATGACGTACTTTACTATATCGATTTTGAATGCAATAACTATATGGATGAATGGAATTTTGAAAACTGGGGTATTAAATATTGGTCTAAAACTCCCGAATTTTTGCAATACGTAAAGGAACGCCATTGATTGATAGTATATTTCCGTTAAAATGTTGCAAACTACAAGTAACAAATGCTTAACGGAGGATAATATGAAAAAAGTTATTATTGGTTTGGCTTTGGGTGCAGTAGCCGGAATGTTGGTATCGGAAATTCCCGAAGTTAAAGGTTTTATTAAAAAAGGCAAAAAGAAAGTTAAAAATATGATAGATTAAAGAATACTATTTTACACATAGTATCCAAAATAGGGCAAAAATTTAATAAAACAACAATGCGCATTAATTTATTTAGCGGAATACGCTTGTCTAATTGCGGTTAATTTTTTAGCCCGCCGCCCTTAGTTCATATATGGTATTAAATAGATGTCGCAGCAAGCCTGCGGCATTTGTTTTAATTATTTTACATAAATGTATTGCCACAAACGGCAACAGTGTGATATAATTCAATCACTATGGGAAGAATAATGGCATTAGACGTAGGCGACGTGCGCATCGGTATTGCGGTTTCCGATCCGATGGGAATAATTGCAAATCCGCTGGAAACGTACACACGGCGGGGGGATCTTAGCCGTGACGCTCAGTATATTGTAGAATTGGCAAAAACCAAGGAAGTATCCTTGTTTATTTCGGGATTGCCGTTAGGGCTTAATGGGCAGGAAAACGACCAAACGCGTAAAACCCGCGAGTTTATCGAAGCGATTAAAAATTTAACCGACATCGAAGTGAAGTATTTGGACGAACGCTTTACAACGTTGTCTGCTGAACGCGTCTTAATTCAAGGCAACGTACGCAGAGAAAACCGAAAAAAGGTAATAGATAAAGTTGCTGCGACTATAATTTTGCAAAATTATTTAGATAGTAAAAGATAACAAATTTGGAGGTAACAAAATGGCTGACGAAAAGAAAAAGAAGGGCTGCGAATGTGAACATCACGAGCATGACCACGAACGTGACTGCGGTTGCGATATGGAAGAAGATGTAATTATGTTGGAAGATGAAGAAGGAAACGAAATACCTTTTTATCACATTGCTACGCTTGAACACGAAGGTAAGGAATACGCTTATTTGCAGCAAGCCGACGAGGAAGAAGAACCTATGATTGAAATTTTCGAACTTGAAGAAGTTGAAGATGACGGTGAGGGGTATTATAACCTTATTCCTATTGAAGACGAAATGTACGAAATTTTGTTTAAACGTTTAGAAGACGAAATTGCTGCGGACGACGGATGCGACGATCCCGACTGTGAATGTCATCATCACGCAGACAAATAGTATTTGACAACAGAGTAAAAAATAGAGCCAACATAATGGGCATTTCCCAAAAGTTGACTCTTTTTTTATTTATAAACTACTATTTAAAGTTGAAAATATCAAACGGTAATTAATATTCGGCAAGGCAGTCTTCGGTTATTGTAACTGTAATGCTTTGCTTTGCATCATTGCGTGTAAATTCTATTGTCACGTCATTACCTACACGTGCGTCTAGTAATACGTCTATAAACTGATATTGGCGTGTAATATTAGTTGTTACTCCGTTAATAGTTATGCTGTTTATAATATCTCCTTCTTGCAGTTTGCCCTTAACTATGCTGTTGTTGTTTACCGACGCAATTTTAACTTGCTCTATTTTGTTAATAAAGCCTGTCTGTTCGTCCAATTCGGTAGACAAACCGCTTGTTTGAACCGTTACATTTAAAAGAACTCTCATTACGCAATTGGTTTTGCGGGTAGTATTATAATAAATTATATTGTCCGCAATTGCTTTGGCAACGTTGCCGGGTATTGCGTAAGCAATGTTTTCCACTTCGGTATCGCCGGATTTGGCATTGACAATGCCTATTAATTTGCCTGTATCGTCAAACAGTCCGCCGCCGGAGTTTCCGCTGTTGACTGCCGTGTCGGTGCGGATAACGCGCAATGATATCTTGGTGCGATTGTCTACTGCCGTCATTTCGATATATTCGGAATCGACACTGACAATTCCGCAAGTAACCGATATTCCTTCTGCTTCGGGATTACCTATGGCGATAGACGTCTGTCCTGCGTAAATTGCAGACGAATCGGCAAATTCAACGGCAGTGGCTACGCCTTTTTCTATTGCATTTTTCAAAATAGCATTAGATGTGACTTTTAAAACGGCAATATCGTAATTTTGCGATCCGCCCACATAGGTTGCAGGAATTGCGTAGGACGAACCTTCCATTCCGTATAAATATACGCTTATATCGTCGCTTATTTTGTTAGCGGTTGCGCTGTTATTTTCGTAAACGACGTGGTGGTTAGTTATAATATAAGCCGAGCCGTCGTTTTCTATTTGGTAAATGACGCCTGAGCCTGCCGACTGCGCTTGCTGCGTTTGCTGACCGAACCAAGTGTCGGCTATTACAGTGTGCTTACAGTAGACCGAAACAATTGATTTTAACCCGATATTTGCTGCAGTCGACACATCGTGAGATGTATTAACGTCTACGTTATAATTGTTTGTTGTCTTTTCTATCGTATTCGTCGTATGCAACGAATTCAGCCAATCCGTTTCGGTGCCTGTAAATCCGTTTTTGACTGCAATTTCGTAGGCCGACAATCCTTTATTGGAATTAGTTAGTCCGTTTAAGTCGCAAGCGCACAGTGTAACAGCGACGGCAATTGTCATAAGCAGTATAAGAATTATTTTTACGTGTTTGTTTTTCATCGATTGTTTTACCTCGGTTTAAACTTTAATTAATGTATTCGCAATAATATTGCGTTTATTGGCAAATTCTATATCATCTGTCTTAAATTATAATGAAAAATCACATTAATTTATTGCAATTCATATAAAATTCTTGAAATTAGTATATGCAATTAAATTTAAATTCATAGTTAACATAAGTTTATATCGCATAATAAATTCAAACTAGTCGTTGCGAAAAGTACAAATTATTTTGTTGCAAAAATTTTACTGTTGTGCTATAATTGGTAAGGTTTAATTCGCATTTGCGCAAGATTTATCCGTTGTGCCAAGTTTTGCCGCTTGGTTGCGTGTAGAGTTGACGGCGCAAAGAGGTTAAAAACGATAAAAAATAAGGAGATTATAAAAATGGCAGTTGTATCTATGAAACAGCTTTTGGAAAGCGGCGTTCATTTCGGACACCAAACCAGAAGATGGAACCCCAAAATGAAGAAGTATATCTATGCGGAACGTAACGATATACACATTATCGACTTGCAGCAAACTGTTGCGCAAGCGGAAATCGCTTATACTTTTGTTCGCGACATTGCTGCGGCAGGCAAACCTATTTTGTTTGTCGGCACAAAAAAGCAAGCGCAGGAAGCTATTAAAAGCGAAGCGGAACGTTGCGGAATGTTTTATGTAAACAACCGTTGGTTGGGCGGTACGCTTACTAACTATAAGACGATCAAGTCCCGTATAGAAAGACTTAACCATATCAACCAAATGGAAAAACTTGGCGAACTTGATTTGTTGCCTAAAAAGGAAGTTGCTAAACTCCTTGAAGAACGCGACAAGTTGCAAGCTAACCTTGGCGGTATTAAGGATATGAAGGGTATGCCCGGATGTATCTTTATTGTTGACCCCAAAAAGGAATCAATTGCCGTCGCCGAAGCGCACGCATTGAATATACCCATTGTTGCTATTGTCGACACTAACTGCGATCCCGACCAAGTGGATGTAGTTATCCCCGCTAACGACGACGCAATCGGCGCTATTAAAGTTATTGCTTCGATTATCGCCGGCGCAGTTATCGAAGCTAAGGAAGGCGTTGTAATGACTGCTCCCGAAGACGACGAAAAAGAAGAAGCCGTAGTTGAAGCTGCTACGACCGAGGAGGAATAATATGGCTAATTTTACCAGTAAAGACGTAATGAAACTACGCGAACAAACAGGCGTAGGTATGATGGACTGCAAAAAAGCTCTTGTGGAAACGGACGGTAATTTTGACGAAGCCGTTAAGTACCTTCGTGAAAAGGGTATGGCTTCTGCCGCTAAAAAAGCTAGCCGCGTTGCTGCGGAAGGTCTTGTTAAATGCGTGTTATCGCAAAACAAACAAACCGGCGTTGCTTTGGAAATTAACTGCGAAACTGACTTCGTTGCCCGTAGCGATCAATTTATTGCTTTAATAGATAACATTGCAGCGCACATTTTGCAATCGAATGCTTTGACGGTAGAGGAATTGTCCGCAGAAGCTTATTGTGCAGATAAGTCTAAGACTATCAGCGTTCTTATTGCCGAAGCTACTGCGGCTATCGGTGAAAAAATTTCGCTTCGCCGTTTTACGAAGTTTGCACTTAAAGGTAAGGGCGTAGTGGACAGTTATATCCATATGGGCGGCAAAATCGGCGTATTGGTAGAACTTGAAAGTTCGGCGCCGCAAGCCGAGTTGGCGGCTCTTGCGCATAACATTTGTATGCAAATTGCTGCAAGCAAGCCCCAAGTAATCGCTATTGAAAACTGCGATCCTAAGGCGTTGGAAGCTGAACGTGAAATTTTGACGGTTCAAGCACAAAACGAAGGTAAACCCGCAGCCGTTATTCAAAAGATGGTTGACGGACGTATCCACAAATATTACAAGGAAGTTTGCTTGCTCGAACAAGAATATGTCTTGGATACAGCTTTATCCGTTAAACAAGTTATTGCCGAAGTTGCTAAAAAATGCGGTGCGGAAATTATCGTTACTAGATTTATCCGCTATGAAATGGGCGAAGGAATCGAAAAACGCGTAGATAACTTTGTTGACGAAATCGCCGAGCAAATGAAAAATATTAAATAGATTTGCTTATCGAGGGAACAATTGACTATTGTTCCCTCTTTTAAAGACAAAACGAGGTAAGGAATGGAATACAAACGCATCATTATAAAAATAAGCGGCGAAACATTGTCTGACGGTAAATCCGCTTTTGCTTGGAAAAGCGTAAAGAAAATTGCTTTGCAACTGCGCGATATGGTCAAACTTGGCGTACAAGTCGGAGTAGTTGTAGGCGGCGGTAACTTGTGGCGCGGCAGAAGTGCGGATACAATGGATAGGTCTGTTGCCGATAATATCGGTATGTTGGCTACCGTTATGAACGGACTGACTCTTTCCGAAGCGTTAACGGAAGCAGGAGTTAAGAATAAAGTTGTTTCCTCCATAGGTATAACAAAAGTAGTCGAACAGTACAGCTTTGCAAGCGCTAACGCCTATTTAAATGACGGTAATTTGGTGATATTCGTCGGTGGAACAGGCTTGCCTTATTTTTCCACAGATACGACTTTGGTTTTGCGCGCTTGTGAAATGCACGCCGACGCAATTTTCTTTATTAAAAATATTGACGGCGTTTACGATGCTGATCCTAAACTCAATTCGTCTGCAAAAAAATATAAGCAGATAACTTATGACAAGGTAATTGCGGACAATCTTAAAGTTATGGATATGACCGCAGTCGCTATGTGTAGGGAATACGGTATGACGGCAGTAGTCTTGGGAATGAACGAAAAAGACGGCATTTTGCGTATTCTTAAAG
>CARAIG010000016.1 GCA_948938605.1 uncultured Eubacteriales bacterium | reverse complement strand
TGAGTCAATTTGACCAAGACATAATATACAAACACTACTGGGAAGGATACAGCTTTGAAGAAATTGCATCGATGTACGGGTGCAAATCCGGAATGATACGTCAAAGATATTTTAGAATCAGAAAAAAATTTAAAAATTGACCGCTGCGTGTAACAAAAAAACCTGTTAAAAAACAGGGCGCTTTTAGCGAGCAATAATACAAAGTAATAAACGCATCGATATTAGTTAATCAATGATAAAAATCAATATAAAAAAATGCAAAAAGGGCGTCTCAAAGAGACGTCCTTTTACTTTTAAACGCTTTACGGCAAAGCAGAAAAGGACGCAAGATGCGTCCCTTTTAGCGAAGGCATTTGCCGAACGCCACGCAGCGAAGCGCAGTATATGCCGTTTGGCGCGCCGTAAGGAGCTCGAATCCCTAACCTTCGGTTCCGTAGGGTATCAAGTGTATTTATTTTAATTTTCTTTTATTGGCTTATTTTTATGTTTACTAAGCTAAAATACGGCAAAAACGCCCGTTTTAAGCCTATTTTGCCGTATTTCGTGTAATATTTATAAATAATCTTTACTAAACATTAACAACCGTAAATAACTGTATTTGCACAAATTGCTGCACGTTTTATTAGAACTTTATTAGAACAGCAACCACTTTGAAAGTTCTCAATACATTTCATCGTCTTTTCTATTTTAGAATTTTCCAAAAACCTGTTTTATCCGAACCAACCCGTTCGATATAGCCTTTTTCTTTGAGTTCCGAAAGCGCACGCGTAATTGTAGGACGTGACTTTTTGGTTTGTTCCATTAACTCCGCAATGGTAATGTAGCAGTCTGATTTTACAGAACCATATATCAATTTTACAGTATCATTTACAATATCTTTTACAGTATCATTTGTACCGACATTTTGGGTTGACGTAATTTGTTTTAATACTTCTTCGTCATATTTAAATTCCGTCATTACAAAATTATCGAAAATTTTAAAAATATTGCGGTCGTAAACTTGCAAAATGCGGTGCATTCCAGAACCAAAATTTTCTACCAAATCCATATCGCGGAACACACGCATTAGTTCGCGGTTGCGGGGCATAGAACATCCGTTAAAAAATTCCTCCTGCGTTAATCCTCCAACCAGTCCACCGTAAGAAACAATGTTTATACGGTCATCGTAAATTTCAAACAACGGCGAACCGCCGCGAACATAATCGTTGTGAACGATAGCGTTTATTGCCGCTTCGCGCAAAGCCGTTTTATCTATAAGAAACTTTTCAATACGCTTGGGATAAGTGATCTTTACCGAAGGCATATTGTAGTTATCCAAATAATCCAGCACGTTATAAACACTTTTAAGAATACAACAATAACCGAATTCTTTATTTGTTATAATTTCTATTTTATTTTTGCCTTTAAAACGGGCGACTTTAATGCTTACGTCATTTTGATCGGATAGGAGCATTGCAAAATAATTGAATTTGCCGTCTGCAGTATACATACCCAAATTGCGGTAGAAATACTCGCCGTTTACGTCAAAGCCGTTTTCTTCGTAAAAAATACGCAGTTGAACGAATGTTAAATCTTGACGGGGCGAAACCACTGTACTTAAAGTGCGGTCTACTCTACAGGAAAACAAGTTTTCTATTTGCGCTTGTTCCATAGGTGAACTCTGCGTGCCGATACGCACAAAACATCCTTTTACGCTTAAACCGTATTTTTTGATATAATACGGCTTTTCCATTCCGCTTGCGACAGATATAACTATGTGTTTTTTGTCATCGCCTACGATGTTAATTTGAAACAAACCCATAATGGACGGAGATATATTGTTTTTAAGTCTATCGGCTATTTTTAAGGATATTTCGTCGGGATTGTCTAATCCCACAATTTGCCCGTTGTCGTCTACACCTATTTGTATTTCTCCGCCAAGAGTATTTAAAAAGGCAACTACTTCTTTTTCCAATCCGTCCGTCAGTTCTCTTTTGTATTCGATAAGAGCAGATTCCATACTATACCTACCATTTAAGTTTAAATTATTATAACACATAAGGAAGTCAAAAACGTTAATTTCTTCCTTGAAATTTATCTTTTTATGCAAACTATTCTGTCTGCATTACATTATCTGTCCAAAGTTCGCATTGCGTCATCACAGTTTGAACGGCATCTTCCATACCTTCGGGCGGATAGCGATGTTGTTTTAACAATCGTTTTATAAGCATTCTCATCCTCGCACGAGCCGATTCACGTTTCGACCAATCAATCGTTTTGTTTTTGCGCAACGTTTCCGTCAATTCCTTGGTAATCGCAATCAGTTCGTCGTTTTCGTAAAAATCCTTAATTGCCGCCGGTTTAGTAAGTGCATCATAGAAAGCAAGTTCTTCTTCAGTAAGACCTAATTCTTCACCTTCTGACTTTGCCTGTGCAATATCATGTGCGATTTTAAGTAACTCTTGAATGACTTCCTCATTGGTAAGCAAGCCGTTCAAATAGCGATTCATTGTTTCTTGAATGATTTCGCTAAATTTATTCGACTTTACCACATTTGTGCGTTTATATACTACAATTTGCTCGGCAATCAATTTTTTCAAAAGTTCTACAGCAAGGTTCTTTTCCTTCATTTTTGCAATATCTGCAAGAAATTTGGGATCGAACAAAGAAAACTCTTCTTTTACGTCAGAAAAAAGATTTATAACTCCATCACTTTTAATACTTTGCTTTAATAGTTCGTTTATGCGCTCGTTTATTTCCTTTAAAGAAATTTTATGACCGACACCTTGCTGTCCCACGCGAGACAATAAAACTCTAACCGCCTCAAAAAATGCCGCTTCAATTCGCAAAGATTCGTCCACAATAGAAGAACAAAGAGTAAGGGCTTGATGAAGCGCCAAAGCCTCTTTCATATAATCTTCTTTTTCCCGTTGCAATGAGGGGGCAAGTAAAAAGTTGACTGCTCCGCTTATATATTGCGTACGCTGTAAATCCGTAGCACTTTCAAGATTACCGTAATCGTATTCGTAGAGCAAATCACGACATATAGACAATTTTTCCAAAAACTTTGGATAAGCAACGTTTTCGATGTTCGTATCTCCGTATTTGTCTTTGTCACGCTTTGTGTAGTCATTCATTGCACGCCTAAGTGCAGAAGCAATACCTACATAATCGACAATCAAACCGCCTTCCTTGTCTCCGAATACGCGGTTTACACGCGCAATTGCTTGCATAAGGTTATGCCCGACCATAGGTTTGTAAATATACATTGTGGCAAGTGACGGGACATCGAATCCCGTAAGCCACATGTCCACGACAATGGCTATTTTTAATTCGCTGTCGTTATCTTTGAACTCTTTTGCAAGTTCGTCTCGTTTGGTTTTATTTCCTATAATATCGCGCCACCCTTCGGGGTCGTTATTCCCCGAAGTCATAACTACTGCAACCTTATTGCTCCAATTAGGACGCAACTGTAAGATTTTTTCATATATCTTCATGGCAATTGAGCGAGAATATGCCACAATCATTGCCTTGCCCGTCAAAAGGTTAGCACGATAGTTTTCATAGTGCAGTAAAATATCGTCAACAAGCGAGTTGATCGTATTATCTGCCCCGAGAACAGCTTCCATTTTGCTTAGTTCGTGTTTGCTCTTTTCTATCAAGCCCGCATCAGCATTTATAGCCATAGCCTCGTATTCTTGGTCAATTAGTTTTATCGTTGCTTCATCCAACTTTAATTTCACAACGCGGCTTTCATAATACACAGGACGAGTTGCTTTATCCTCTACGGCTTGTGTCATATCGTATATATCAATATAATTGCCGAAGACTTCGCGTGTACTTCTGTCTTTTAGAGAAATAGGTGTGCCTGTGAAGCCGATATATGTTGCATTAGGCAAACTATCGCGTATAATTCGCGCCGTACCTACTTTTATTTTTCCGGTTGTTTCGTCTATTTTTTCGGACAAACCATATTGTCCGCGATGCGCTTCGTCCGCTATAACAATAATATTGGAACGGGTGGAAAGCGGTTCGTCGGATTCTTCGAACTTTTGCATCGTTGTAAAAAAGATGCCGTTTGCTTTACGACCTGCAAGCAATTCTTTTAAATTTGTTCGACTTGTCGCCTGTACAGGTGTTTGACGCAAAAAATCTTTGCATTTTGCAAATTGCCCGTATAATTGGTCATCCAAATCGTTTCTATCGGTAATTACAACAATTGTCGGAGAATCCAACGCTTCTTGCAACAAATGCGCATAAAACACCATTGAAAGCGACTTGCCGCTTCCTTGCGTATGCCAAAACACGCCGCCTTTTCCGTCGGTAACTGTTGCATTTTGTGTTGATACAATTGCTTTGCGTACGGCAAAATATTGATGGTATCCCGCAAGTATTTTGTGGCTTTTTATGCCCTCGTTGGAAAAGCAAATAAAGTTTTTCAGTATATCTAAAAGGCGGTCCTTTTGAAAGATTCCCTTGAAAAACGTATCAAACTGCGCATATTGTGTGTTTTCGTAACTACCGTCTATTGTTTTCCATTCCATATAGCGGCTTTCGTCCGAAGTGATCGTTCCTGCCTTTGTGGTAAGTTGGTCGCTTGTTACGCAAATGCAATTGTATATAAACATAGACGAAATTTCTTTTATGTAGTTACGTATCTGTCGATATGCTTGCGACGCATCCGTTTCTTCGCGCGACGGCGATTTTAACTCCATAAGTACAATGGGTAGTCCGTTCAAAAAGATAAGAATATCTGGGCGTTTATTACTACGCTCTACAAATGTCCATTGATTGGCTACAATAAAGGAGTTGTTATCGACATTTTGATAATCGACAAGATTTACACGTGCAGTTCTTTCTTCCTTGTCAAAATACCGCACTTCGATGCCGTTTTGCAAATAATCGGTAAACACGGCATTTTTTTGCACTAATTCGCCGTTTTCAAAATTCGCTAGTTTATAAATTGCCTCTTTTATGGCGTCATACGGCAATTTCGGATTAATTCGAAACAAACTGTCTTCCAATAATTCTTGATATAACGGATTAGAAAAATCACGTTCGACATTAGGACCATACACGTGCGTATAGCCCATATTACAAAACAATTCAATTATAGAATTTTCGTAATTTTCTTCGGAAAAATAATTTGCCATCGGTTATTCTCCTAAAATTTTTGCAACAATGTCGTTAATAATTCTGTTCGCGGTCATTTTTGCAGTCACTCTATCGTTCATATACTGATTTAACGCATTCGTTACCGCTATTTTTAATCGGCTTTTTTCGGATTCTTTCCTATACCAATCCACTGAAATATTATTTATAATCGCCACTTTACAATCATCAAACATTATCGGGTTTATACTTCCCCTGATTACAGTATCAATAATGCTTTCTATCTCCGTTGGAGCAACTTCAATATGTGTATGAGTGGTCTTGCTTTCGTAATCGGAGTCTAATTTTGTAAAACTCTCCACGTCAAAATCGCATTGCGGCAAAGATTGTTTTATGTAAGACATTTGGTGTTCTAATTCGGGGAATAAAGAACCTTCATTGATGTTGTAAAAATCCAGTTCTTCTAAAATATCTTTCTTCTTGTCGGCAGGGATTCTAAAAACCTCTTTTTCGAATTCCGATTTTACGCTACATATAGCAGGATGAATAATACTACTACCGATATTTTCTTTATTAAATGCTATATTGTAATTACCTACTAACAAAAACGATCCGCTTTGCCTTATAAGACGTTCGTTGTTTGAATTTGAAAGGACAAAATAATTCTTTTGCAACAGAGAAATAAGACTCTTGAAATTGTTTTTCTTACATTCATCCGCCATTTTATCGGAAAAGATATGCTGATTTACCAATTCTTCTAAAAAATCGTTCAAAGAAATGTTTTCGACTGCATTCAAGATTGCCAAATGAGAAACAACCGAAACATCCAAATCCGTATAACTTGTGCTATAAGCACGCTGAAAATACACAACGCCGTCAGTATCTTCAATTTCTTGTTGTGATGCTCCTTTATCTATCGACATATGCGTTGTCGGTTGACAAGCAAAGTATAAAGCAACCAATGGGTTTGTGGTAATATCAAGTAAACGAGTTGGCAGTCCGTAATGCTGTAATTTTGCAAGTCGCTCAAAATCCGTTTGGAGCAATTGAAATTCCAACGGAATGCGGGCATAAGCGGTACGTATCATTTCTGCTTCTTTTGCAATATAATTTCCTCTGAAAATGCATGGCAAAACATCCCAATCAATATTGGCTTGCCCGCGGAAGAAGAATTTTTGAGAATCACTTTTAATTCCTTCATCTTCTTTTACTTTGTGCCGAATATCCGAAACGGTTTGCAAGAAACTATTTAAATTATCGATAAGTATTTCGTTTTCTTTTATTTCTTCATTTGGCATTTTTATTTCCTCTTATGTCAAGTAGAATGCTAAATAATAATTTACAAGCCCAAGCCTTTGCATTGTTTGACGAGCTTTTCCCGTCTTTTAATGATGGGGATATGCAAATCGGAGATTACATCTCGCCAAAGCGTGGCAAAAATCTTCTCTCGAAAGATGCTATTCCAGGCG
>CARAIG010000015.1 GCA_948938605.1 uncultured Eubacteriales bacterium | reverse complement strand
CTTACAAATATTCCCGAAAACAAGGAATTTGCAGGTTGGTTCATTGAAAACACCGAAACGGAAGTAACGGTCGACACAGCAATAACAGGCAACATCGTAGTAGTTGCAAAACTTACCGACAAGCAAGTAACTCCGCCCGAAATAGTTCCTGACGAAGCGTGGATTGGCGTTTTCGACGTTAAAGCTTTTAATGAAGGTGAACCGTACGAAGAAGACATTTTGACAATCGCATTGTCGCAAGACGGCAAAACGTTGGAAGTAACATTCGAATGTGATGGCAGCGAAGAGATAATAGAAGACGTTCAACTTTCTATCGTGCAAGGCAAACAACAACTTTCGTTTGTGGTAGTTACCGTCGGCTTAGGTTCTCCCATACGCGTTACGTATCTTGTTACGTTGCAAGGCGAAAACGCATTTACTTTTGAAGTTGAAGATGACGATTATTTTGATTATGAAATAACCAAGCGCGGCGATGAACCCACCCCCCCTGTAACGGAAATTCCCGAAAAGTACAACGGCGAATGGGCTATTGTAAAATATACAATAACAATTGCTGGTCTTGATTGCGACAAATTTAAAATTGAAAACGGCAAAATAAGCATTCACAACGAAGTAGATGACGTTGATGAGTATTATTCTACATACAGTTACGACTTGACGGTTGAGTCTAACGAAAACGGCGTGTTGGTGTTATCTTTCAAAGGAGTTGGCAGCAACAGCTTTACTGCAACGCTTACATTTGATTCGGACACAACTTGTGAATTGGCAGTTACCGTTAAGTTTTTAGGTGCCGATCAAACTACAACCGAAGACTTTGTAAAATTAACTTACGTAACCGTATCGTTTAATATGGGCGAAGGTTATCAAGGCACAACGCCTGCAATTCCCGACAAACAAGTAGTGGCGCAAACAACTACTTCTGCACCCGCAACGCCCGTATGGCGCGAATACAGATTCCTAGGTTGGTTTGCCGATGGTGCGCAAACTGCGTTTGACTTTAAAACTCCCATTACGGAAGATATTACGCTCACCGCTCATTGGGAAAAAATCGAAAACGTTACGGTAACTTTTGTAGTCGAAGGTCACGACGTTCCTTCTCAAACGGTTGCCTTTGGTGAAAAAATTACTGCTCCGCAAGGCGATTTTGAAAAGGACGGTTTCCAATTCGGTTGGTACTTGGGAACTTCAACAACTCCTTTCGATTTCGATACGGCAATAGAAGACGACATTACTTTAACGGGTAAATGGACGGAATTATTTACCGTAACATATGTGTGCCCCGAAGGTTACGAACTGACTGCTCCCCAAGCGGTGCAAGTGACAAAAGGATCAAAGGTTGTCCTTGCTAGTACTCCGGGTGAAATTGACGGCTACGAATTTAAAGGTTGGTTTTTAACTGTCGAAGGTTCTCAATCTTCCGGTGTTTCTTTTAGAAAACCCGGTACTAATTATTATGTGAATGCTAATGTTACTTTAACTGCGGTTTACGGCATGGATTACTCCGGTTTGGTTTATGATTGGGATACGGAAAAAGACAAATTGCTTACACTTACGATAACGCTTGACGGTGAATATGTCGGTATTGTGGGCGGAATGTCTACTACTTTCCTTCCCATTGACGGGGAATACGAATTCTCGCAAAATGTCAGTGTATTGGTTTTTGACGAAGGTTCCAGTTGTTATCAAATTGATAAAACCACTAAAAAATTACAAGATATAGACAACTCTTTGTTCTTGTTTACGTGTACTGCTAACGATGGTGAAACAGTTTTAAAATTCGACGGCGTAGATAAATTTATGATCGGCGAAACAATCGGCACTTATGCATTCAATGTCCAAATAAACGTAGCTACGCTTACTATTAATGACAAAACTTATAACTTAAAGTTAAAGGTAGAAAACGATTCGTACGTAATGGACGGATATTTTGCTATTACAGTTGACGAAACCGAATACGCCTTTGGTACCGCTCCCGAACAATATACAGTCAATTTTGAACTGGGGGGGGGTACGGGAACTGCTCCCGAAGCAATGACTGTAATGTCCGATAACAACCAAATTACTTTGCCTAGCGGTGAAGGTTTGGCTAACGGTGAACTTGTTTTTGCAGGCTGGATTGTTAAAGGCGATGAAACAAATACCGTACTTAAAGGAAAGTATACGGTAACAGGAAACGTAACGCTTGTTGCAGCTTGGAAAGAAGCAGGTTCTATTGATCCCAGTGACGAACCTTGGGATCAAATTACAACCGATGCTGATGACAGTCTTCGCATACTTTGTCCCGATAGCACATTAAACGGTGTAAGACTATATTTTGAACAGGAATTTACTATTGTCGACAAAACATTTATCGGTGTGGAAATTATTTACAATGGTAATTTTACATGGAATGAACAAGTTGGCGCATATCGTTTAAAAGTAGTATATTCCAATAATGGCGAACAGGTAGCAGGTGCAATCACTGTTATGAATACAGATAGTTGGTCAGAAGACGACAAGCAAAATTTAGATCCAAATCTTTTGGTATTCAGTAATAGCACATATAGAGTGGTATTTGGAAGAAAAGGCGACAAATTTTATATTACAGAATTTAAATACAAAACTAACGATGCAGACACGACAGAAAGAGTATTGTTAACCGAAAAACCTTCTACTACTCCTGTTGAAGAACCCGCCGATATGTCGGAATATGTTGGAACAATATACGAAACGGCTACAACAATTTCGATTAACGGTTATGATGTAATGTGGATTACGATTGATAGTGCCAACGGGATTACTATAACCGATTCAGATGAGGAAAGTTATGAAACCAGTACAGCAACAAAAATTGTACGAATTGACGGAAAAGTAGTTGCAACTTTTGAAAATTGTACAATTACGTTTGAACCAGACGGTTTGTCGATTACGGTTGAAACAAGTACAAGTACTCAAATTTTTACAAAGTAATTAAATATAAATTGCAAACAAATCAACTATACGGACGGCATTTGCCGTCCGTATTGCTTTTAGACTAATTATAGTTTGATATATTTATACGGATTTATTTTGCAACCGTTTGCGTTGCAGCAAAACCGCTTTTACAACGGCAAAAAATATTCCCGTTAAATTTGTTGACTTTTAATTTCGATTGCAGTATAATAACTTAGCAATTAAATATGCGCTGTTAGCTCAATTGGATAGAGCGTCGGTCTACGGAACCGAAGGCGAAAACGTCTAAAACTTAATATGCACCTTTAGCTCAATTGGATAGAGCGTCGGTCTACGGAACCGAAGGTTAGGGATTCGAGCTCCTTAAGGTGCGCCAGATATGCCTGTTTTTACTACAGAAACAGGCATTTTTCTTGCATTTTTTAGGACTTTTTAACCACAGACTATTTTGTTCTAATAAATTTTTACATTTTTATTAGAACAAAAACAGCGTATTTTGCATTCTTTTAAAAATTGCGTTTTTGTGCTGTTCTAATAACTGTTCTAATAAAATTTACAATTTTTCAGCACGTTTTACGGTTGTTAACAATTATTTATGCTTATTGATGAATAGTAATTTTCACAAAAAATAGGCGGCACCTTGTAGGTGTCGCCAACTTGTTTTATGTTATCTCGTTTGTTTGTATTTTATATAATCGTCGATATTTTTAAACCCGAGCATTTTCATTTCCTGTACGGCTTGTATAAATATTTTTATGGATTCTTGCTCTGTATTAGCCGTAACGGGTTTTGTATCACCATATGTTGTGGCAATGGCTGTTGCTGCGCGCATCTTAGAACTGAAATCTAAATGCGAATACACATCGGCTGTTGTACTGAAATTACTGTGCCCGAGCCATTCCTGTATCTCTTTCATCGGTACACCGTTTGCCAACATATTGCTTGCGCAACTGTGTCGCAGGTCGTGCAGACGTATATGTTTTAAGTTGTGTTCGGCAAGCAAATCCGAAAACTTTTTCGTCATATGGTCGGGGTAGACAATTTTTCCATTTTCCATAACGCACACGTAATCTTCGTAGCGGGTGTCGTACGTATTGCCGTAAAATTCCTTATTTTGTGCTATCTTCTTTCTATGCTGTAACAGCAAGTCCGCTATTGCCGGAATAAGCGGCAAAGTGCGGTAACTTGTTTTTGTCTTTAATTGGTCGGTAAAGTACGGTACCTTGTCCACAACGGTAAGCTTGTGGTTTATTGTAATTAGTTTATGGTCAAAGTCTATTGCGCTCCAACGTAAACCTAATACTTCGCTCCGTCTGAATCCGTAATACGCCGCCAACATAAACGGTACTTCCAATTCGTGTCCTTTAATGACTTCGAATAATTTCTGCATTTCTTTTTTATCATAAAATGAAATTATTGCCTTTTCCTTTTTTATAGGTTCCATAAAATCGAAAGGATTGTCGAGAATCAATTTGTCTTTGTAGGCTTTGCGAAGTACTGGGCGAAGCACATTATTATAATGTTTTAACGAAATGTTTTTTACACCGTGTTTGCGCCGTTCATTATAAAATTCGTTTAATTCTTTTTCCGTAACGTCAATTAACTTTAAATGCCTTGTATCAAAAAACTCGCGAAACAACTTCATATAATGCGTCTTGTAATTGTAATATACCGCAGGAGAAACCGATGTTTGCAGACCGTCAACGTACTGTTCTACATAATCACAAAACAGCATTTGCGCCTGTTCTTTGTTTGCTTGCGATACGTCTTTTCTGCGTCTAGTTTTGTTTTTACTCTCGCTTAGATTTTTCTCAAAGTTTTTTAATTCCCGTTCCAAAATTGTTTTGGCGTTCTTTCGGTTTCCGCGCTCCTTTAAGCCAGTGGAAATCCACTTGTATTTGGTTTTTCCGTTTTCGTCGGTATAGTTTATAACGACATATAAAAAGCCTTTTTTGGCTTGAATAGTTCCATTCATTTGCTTTCTCCCAAAATGTACTTAATGATGTTTATTTTAGGTATTTTGTATTCGCGTCCGACTTTTCGAGATTTTATCTCGCCGTGTTTTACCAAGTTGTATGCCAGCACCTGACCGATGCCGAGCATTTGTTGCAGTTGTTCCACCGATACTACATCGGGATAATTTGCGAACATTGTAGTTTTTTCCGTAGCAGTAGTTGTGTTAATTATTGTTCTTTTCCTCCGTTAATTTATTTGAAAGAGGAAAAGCGCAAGGGCATAATTGCCAATTCCCCTTTCGGAATTTGTTGTACAATTATGCCGAAGCATATATTAAGTTGTCAGCCCGTATTAAGTTTTAATCTTTCTTTTTAAATTGTTCCAGTTCGCTTGCAAAGAAGTCATCGTGGCCATCTATAATTTTTGCTAAAGACAAATCGTGTTCCGCCGCTTCGTCAAGTAAAGCCTTGTAACCTGCTTCAATCAACTGTACTTTGGTATATCCGTACTTCTTCAAAAACTCGTTAATTTCTTCAAACAATTCTCTTGGAATCATTGTTTGAAAGTTTCCGCTTGTTGCTTTTCTTTTTTCCTTGTTCTTTTCTTCATACTTGCGGTTAGCCAATCTCTGCGGTGTGTCTTCTTTGCGTGTTACCATAAAATCGTCTCCTTTAGTTAAAATATATTATCGTATATATACTGTTTTGTGTTTTAAGTATAAATCTTTTGTTTTCGTAAGTCAATAGGTTTCAGCAAAGTTTTTACTACTTGTAGTTATCTTTCTTTTTGTTCTCCTGTTCATCGTATTCATCTGAGTATTGTTGACGTATTGCACGCTGTTCCTGCGGCGGGACTATTACTTCGGTAAACATTGCCATGAGTGTCGGAAAGAATGTTGCTATACGTTTACATGTTGGATACTCGTATCGTACAAAGTTATTGATGAGTTGCTTAGCATATTTAAGTTGCTTTTGAGTTTGCTCTAACTTTTGTTCTAGTTGAGTAATCTTTTTTGTTTCCTGTAATAAGACTTTGTTGTCATTGTACGCCCTGGCATTATCTTGTTTTAACTTGGCATTTTCAATTATAAGAGCAGTTACTTGGTCTTTGAGTTTCTGTCTGTTGTTGGTCTGTTCTCCGCTTTGCGCTTCGTTTAACGCTTGCTTGTATACCTTTTGTTCTGCAAGTAATTGTTCTGCTTGCTGATGTAATTGTTCCGCTTCGGTTCGCACTTGTAGGCTTTGCTTATGTGCTTGGTTAATTATTTTGCTTGCCTTATACTCCGCTGTGGTTAAATGCCTTGTTTGGTTACCTTCTATTCCGCGTTGCAAGGTATATTTTTTAGCTACTGCTTTGTGAAAGTCAGTTTGCAGTTGAGATAACTTGTTTCGGTCAAATAGAGATTTGCTGCTTAATCTGTTATTGTTTATTGGTACTATGTTCAAGTGCATATGCGGGGTTGTTTCGTCCATATGTACTATCGATGAGATTATATTATCTACTCCGTATCTCTCTGCAAAGAAGTGAGTGCAATCTAAAAAGAATTGTCTCTGTTCGTGTGGTTGAAGTTGATCAAAGAAATCTTTATCTGAGCCTATTACAAACGAGTTCATTACAACTGCATCCTTGCGTGGCTTAGTTGGTAGGTTTAGAAAAGCAATACGCTTGTTTATGTATTCCGTATAACTGCAATCTCTAAATATTGTGTGGTAGTTGTTCTTGGTTCTATCCCTATCTATTTGCGGATTACTTGAATTGTAATACTCGTCTCTTTCGTTCTCTCTTTCTATTGGTGCTACGTCGTTTTTATGGTACTTTTCCATGTGACATACTAAATAACTTATATCTGTTGTTCCTCCTTATTTTTAAATTCTTCACTTGACGGCAAAGTGTAAATTTAGAGTCTTGCACAATTGCTGTTCGCTGACAAACTTTTTTTCTATTGCTGTTTATTTAGTGGATAAAAAGCCCTACGCAGTAGCCCACAACTTCGCTTGCGAAGTGTAGTGGGCTACACTTTGCCGTTAACTGCTAATTTTTCACTGTTCGTATATACAAAGTTTCTTTAACTGCTGTCTAACAAAGTTCACCTCCTTAAAATACAAAAAGGGCGACTGCAAATTTATACAATCACCCTTGGATAAAATATATTTAATTGTGTAACAGAAAATTAACCCCGGTCGAATTGTTCGACCGCCGCATTAGAATAGTGTTTGTCTATTCTTGGGTTAATGCGGATTATACTTTTAGATTACTCTTTAGGAGTATCTATATGCCTCCTAATGACTTGGCTGTTAATATCTATTGTGCCATAGTCTCTGCCTATTTCCATAAAGAATACTAAGGGATCATCGTATTCCCAAAAGCCTGTCCATTCGAAGTCTCTTAACTTCATTGGATTGTCTTTGTCGTATATCTTGTCTATACTCGGTTCGGCTCCAGTAAGACGTTCTTTACTTCCTGTATATATTATCTTATTGCCTTGTTGGGAGCCTATATTGTCATATACAGGAATACGCTTAATAATACCGTCTTTTTCTAACTTCTTAATATCTGCTTGGATTGTTCTATCCGAAACATGGAAAACCTTTGCAATATTCTTTATCTTCAATATTCTCCCACTTCGTCTGCGGAAGTAGTATTGTAGCAATACAAGTCTTTCTTTTGCATTTACTTTTCTAAATTGTATATTGCCTTCTTTGTCTTTAAAATAATATCTTCCGTAATCGCCTTTCAAGATTTTTCCCTTCCACTATAAACTAAATTTCACCCCTATATTTTAGCACAAATATTCTAAATGCACAATTAAAAATACAATATATGCACAAAATGTGAGCATATCTGCCCACAACTTGTGACAATAATGAAAAAATACTTGAAAGTTATTTTATTAAATACCTCCATTGGAGTTTCTAATAGGGGCGAGATTGCAAAGAAAAAATGAGTTTCTCGTTAAATTTTTTTTTTTTATTTATAAATTCAAGGTCTAAATTAAGCCTAAGTAATATTTTAATGTACTTCCAATGGAATGAAGAACTCAATATTATTAGCAGTTAAATTGACTGTATATGTTGAAAATTAAACAACATTATGATACAATGAATTGTCTAATATATTTTTAATGGTATTGAGACCAATGTAAAAACATTTAAAGCTCAGGGGACATTTTCAAAGAAGCAGTTTTATTAGATGAAATAAAATAAAAGGAACTTATCATAATGGCAGAGAAAAACAATGCAAATATCGGCTTTGAAAAACAAATTTGGGATGCGGCTTGTGTGCTTTGGGGACATATTCCCGCAGCAGAATATCGCAAAGTAATCGTAGGTCTTATCTTTTTGCGGTACATATCAAGCGCATTTGATAAACGTTACAAGGAACTTAAAGCGGAAGGCGATGGCTTTGAAGATGACCGCGACGCCTACGCTATGGAAAATGTTTTTTACGTTCCCGAAATTGCGCGGTGGGACACTATTGCGAGTGCAGCGCATACGCCCCAAATTGGCGAAATTATTGATAATGCCATGCGTGCCATCGAAAACGAAAATAGAAGTCTTAAAAACGTATTACCTAAAAATTACGCAAGCCCCGATTTGGACAAGCGTGTTTTAGGTGATGTTGTCGATCTTTTTACAAATATGGATATGGGCGACACCGAAGATAGCAAAGATTTGCTCGGACGTACTTACGAATATTGCATTGCACACTTTGCCGAATACGAAGGTGTAAAAGGTGGCGAATTTTATACCCCGTCTTCTATTGTTAAAACTATAGTTGCTATTCTTAAACCGTTTGATAACTGCCGCATTTACGACCCGTGCTGTGGTTCGGGCGGTATGTTTGTTCAAAGCGCAAAATTTATTCAAGCACACAGCGGACACCGCAACCACATTGCCGTATATGGTCAAGAATCCAACGCCGATACTTGGAAAATGGCTAAAATGAATATGGCTATTCGCGGCATCGACGCGGATTTCGGCGAATATCATGCCGACACTTTCTTTAATGACTTACACCCAACGTTAAAAGCCGACTTTATTATGGCAAACCCACCTTTTAATCTTTCCAACTGGGGACAAGACAAATTGCAAGACGACAAGCGTTGGCGTTACGGCATTCCGCCCGCAGGCAATGCAAACTTTGCTTGGATACAGCACATGATACACCATCTTGCTCCGAACGGTAAAATAGGTTTGGTGCTTGCAAACGGCGCGCTTTCGTCACAAAGCAGCGGCGAAGGCGAAATACGTAAGCGCATTATAGAAGACGACCTAATCGAAGGCATTGTAGCACTGCCCACGCAGTTGTTTTATAGCGTAACTATCCCCGTTACTCTTTGGTTTATCACAAAGAACAAAAAACAAAAAGATAAAACAATTTTTATCGACGCCCGCAAAATGGGCTATATGGTAGACCGCAAACACCGCGATTTTACCGACGAAGATATACAAAAAATTGCCGACACGTTTGAAGCGTTTCAAAACGGCACCCTCGAAGACGTAAAAGGTTTTTGCGCTGTTAAAAGCACTGCTGATATTGCTACACAAGATTATATCCTTACTCCCGGCAGATATGTAGGAATTGAAGAACAATCCGATGACGGTGAACCGTTTGAACAAAAAATGACAAGGCTTACGGGCGAACTTTCGCAAATGTTCAAAAAATCTCACGAACTTGAAGATGAAATCCGCAAGGTTTTGGGGGCGATTGGGTATGAAGTATAATCGCATAGTTTATAGCCTTGATCAAGTATGTAAAAGAATTTATAGTGGTGGAACTCCATCAACTGCTTGTCCCGAATATTGGGGCGGAGATATAAATTGGCTATCATCTGGAGAGACAGGACAAAAATATATAAAAGATACAATTAAAAAGATCACATTATTGGGTGTGGAAAAATCCGCTACAAAATTAGCTAAAAAAGGATGTACGGTTGTAGCATCAGCAGGACAAGGATTTACAAGAGGACAGGCAAGTTTTCTTTTAATTGATACTTATGTGAATCAATCTGTTATTGTATTTGAGCCTAATGAAAAAATTATTTTGCCAAGATACTTATTTTACAATTTAGACAATCGCTATGAGGAATTTAGGCTTTTGTCGGATGGAACTAGTACTCGCGGAGGATTGTCAGGATGGATAGTCAAACGTATGGAGATTAGCCTTCCTCCTTTAAAGGAACAGCAACAGGTGGTATCATTACTTCAACGCATAGACGAAAAGATAGACCTTAATAATGCGATAAATAATAATTTACAAGCCCAAGCCTTTGCATTGTTTGACGAGCTTTTCCCGTCTTTTAATGATGGGGATATGCAAATCGGAGATTACATCTCGCCAAAGCGTGGCAAAAATCTTCTCTCGAAAGATGCTATTCCAGGCG
>CARAIG010000014.1 GCA_948938605.1 uncultured Eubacteriales bacterium | reverse complement strand
AGAACAAATGCAAACAGTTGACTTTTCAAAGTATGCCGATATAATTGTCAACTTGCAAATGGGAAATAAATATTACGGTTTAATTAAACATTTTGACGATAGTATGCTTGATTACTGTCATAAGAAATTCGATAAAGATACGGGTGTCGCGTTTATAAATAAGTTTAACTTAATTGTCAGTAAAATAGAAAAATGCGTTGAGAACGGCATAGCGCCCGATAGCGAACAAGGACAAATTATTGCAAAAGAATTTTGGCAACTTATAACAGAGTTTACGGGCGGCGATGTGAGTATGTTATCACAACTGATGAATTTCGGAAACGCACAAGCAGATAACGATATGCAAAATATACTGAATGCTTTTATCGAGCCTGCGCTGGGTGTTTATTTTGAGAATTTGAGTATTAACCCTTTCGAGGTAAAAAATGAATAATATAATCGCGGTCAATGGATTAAAAAAGAGTTACGGCACTAATACCGTATTGAAAAGTATAAATTTAACCGTGCAAAAAGGCGAAATATTTGCTTTGCTCGGTGTAAACGGTGTGGGAAAAACTACGGCTTTGGAATGTATCGAGGGTTTACGCACTTACGATAGCGGAAATATAACCGTAAACGGGAAAATCGGTATCCAATTACAATCGTCCGCTTTACAAGCCTATATTAAACCTATGGAAGCCGTTAAACTGTTTGCGAATTGGCATAAAACCGTACCCGATAAAGAAATGTTAAATGCTTTCGGAATACCCGAATTGTCCAAAAAGAAATATGCAGATTTATCTACGGGGCAAAAACGCCGCTTACACCTTGCGCTTGCCCTTATAGGCAACCCCGATATTATTTTTCTTGACGAACCGACTGCGGGGCTTGACGTTGAAGGGCGCGTATCGCTACACGAGCAAATCCGCGCATTAAAATCACAAGGTAAAACAATAATTCTTGCAAGCCACGATATGGCGGAAGTTGAAGAATTATGCGATAGAGTAGCCGTTTTACGGGACGGGCATATTGCTTTTATCGGAACGGTTAACGAATTTACCGCTATGGGCGGCAAAAGGCATATTATACGCATTAAAACTGCCGACGGGCAAAATGAATATGAAACGGAAAATATAACAGAAACTTTGTTTACGCTATTATCGGAATACAAGCAAAAAGGAATACTGATTTCCGAAATTCAGACCGACAGAGTGTCGCTTGAACAAAATTTTATAAACATTGTGAGAGGTGCGGAATAATGAAAGCATTATTGTATGGAATTGGTTTGCAATTCAAGTTTGATATACGCAGTAAAGGTATGCTTATCACTTGCTATATCGTGCCGCTTGTATTTTTCCTATTTATGGGCGGAATTTTCACGTCTATTGACCCAAACGCTACAAAAACGCTTATCTCGTCAATGACGGTATTCACAATCATAATGAGCGCATTATTCGGTGTGCCGCCCGCTGTTGCGGAAATCTACGGTACAGACGTTAAAAAGGTCTATAAAGCAAACGGCGCGCCTATATGGTTTGGCGTTATATCACAATTTATTTCGTCTTTTATACATACGCTTATATGCTGTCTTATAGTATTTGCTCTTTCGCCTTTAATTTTCAAAGCGGAATTGCCGTCTAATTTATTGTGGTATTTCTTATCACTTGTAGCATTACTTGCGGTAACTCTTGCTATCGGTTGTATTTTCGGGCTTTTGATTAAACAGCAAGCAAAGTTGACAATGGTAGCAATGGCAATATTTTTGCCTTCCACTATGCTGCCGGGCATTATGTTTCCCGCAGATATGTTGCCGCAGTTTATGCAATATATTGCCTATGCTTTCCCCGCTACAATAGCATTTAAGGCAATGACGTGTTTTCAAGTTTGGCATTTACCCGTATTGTTCGGTATATTTATTTTGCTTTGCGGCGTTATTGCTTTACTGTTAAAATTCAAGATTAAACGATAATATGACAAATTACGTTGTATGCCCCGACTGTGGGTATAAATTGTTTAAGTTGGGCGACGGCTCAAACGCGGAAATCTTTTGCCCGAAATGTAAATTAAAACTGCAAATAGAAATCAAGGACGGCAAAATCATTATTCAAAAAGCATAACAACCGAATAAAACTTTATCTAAAATAAAGAATTAAGTGTACGAAAGTAAAACGACAAAAAAACTTTCGGGAGCAAATAATGGCGCACTCAATTCTTTTTTTATTTAACACCTCATAGCAAACGCCTATATCCTTAAAATGAAATATTGGGCAGTAATCGCACGCACGTTTACGGCTGACATTTGTTTTAGGTGTTAAGGCTTTCTATGAAAGAGCAAAACCCGACAAATTTTCAAGACTGAAAAGGTCTGAAAATTTGTCGGGCTTTTTTTTATTTTCAAGAATTTTTATAAAAACCTTACCACAACGCCGTCGCCGTGCTTATAAGTGGAGGCTTTCTATATGCAAGTAATTATATATAAGTTTGTGGACGGAACGACGAACGCCGTCGAGGTTATGGAAGATATTTACTTGATACACTTACAACTCGTACAAATGGAAAAGCGCAACCATTGGCGGGAAACAAGGCGGCATACCTCTTTGAACTATTTATTCGAAAACGGAATAGATTTTGAGGACAAGTCCGCTGATACGCTTGCTATAATCATACGGCGCGAAAACATAGAGCGCGTACATAAAGCGTTATTAACGCTTTCGGACAAGCGGCGCGATTTGGTGCGTAAAGTGTTTTACGAGGAAATGACAATGCGACAAATAGCAAGTCAAACGGGCGTATCACATACCGCAATATCGCAACGTATGAAAACAATACGCAAACGGTTGCAAAAGGAATTACGCGATTGCAGTATATAATATTACCCGTTCACCCCGTAACGTGTAACGTAAATTCAAGCGTTATGCCGACGGGGTGGACATAGTATTACCTTAGTCCACCCCGTAACACTGTAACACTTTTAGGGCAAAAATGGCACAATACGGGGCGGCGACAGCCGCCCCGTGTGTCAATAAGTTACTATTACCTTATTGGCACTGCGGAACACGGAACGGAAAACAAGCCCGCTGTGGGTGGGTTTGGGTTGGGTTATCCAAAATATAAGGAGTATCAAATATGGAAAAGACAATACCGCTCGGAATATCGGTTATCTTTTTTGACGACCAAAGCAAAAAGATCGGAAGAGCGTCGTGTAGGGAAAGAGTGTAGATCTCGGTGGT
>CARAIG010000013.1 GCA_948938605.1 uncultured Eubacteriales bacterium | reverse complement strand
TTTTGAATATTAACTTTAAACATAATTTACTCCTTTATAAACAGTTTACCTGCATTTTTAGTTTACAGATAAACAGACTATTGCTAACGTTAAAAACGCATTATTACCACATTAAATTTTATACACTTATTATCTATATCGTGGCACTGTATCTTAGCACATTTTTAATGCAAAGTCAATACCCAAACAAAAAAAACACTGCAAAAATTGCCTTGTAAACCCGCACTTATATAGTATTGACAAAATTAAGTTTTAAGTCATTAATGTACCGAATAATTAAAATATCTTAAAAAATAATTAATAACAAAAAAAAAGAAAACCGATTTAGTATTGTATATACTGCAAAAAACTTAACACTGTTGCAGTACGACCAATATCGGTTTTCCGTTTTTAATTTTGCTGTTTTTAAATATGTTTAAAACTACATTTTTTCGGGCGCGGGATACGTATGTCCGAATGTTTCCACGCGTACCGAACGCATAAGTTGTTTTTCGTACGGTCTGTCCATACGATCGCAAAGAGTTGTGGCAATTTCGTCAACTACTTCTATTCCCTTAATAACCTTACCGAAAGCGGCATAAGCGCCGTCAAGGTGCGGAGCGTCCTTGTGCATAATAAAGAATTGACTTCCTGCGCTGTTAGGATCCATAGCGCGTGCCATAGAGATTACTCCGCGTTCGTGACGTAGATTGTTTTTAAAACCGTTTTGCGTAAATTCCCCTTTAATGGAATATCCGGGACCGCCCGTTCCTGTACCGTTGGGGCAACCGCCTTGAATCATAAAACCTTTAATTACGCGGTGAAAAAACAGTCCGTCGTAAAAACCGCTGTTTGCAAGAGCAATAAAATTATTTACGGTATTCGGTGCGATATCGGGGTAAAGTTCTATTACTATTTCCTTTCCGCTACGTACGCTGATTGTTGCTTGTGGATTTTTCATAATATCCTCCTTATGCACATTAATGCACAAATTGTAATTTAAATTTTGTCGTAAAGCGTTTTAATGCGCTATGGTAAATTATATACACATAGAGCGCTGTTGTCAAGTAAGACGCCGTTATTTTCATTGACTTTAAAATGAGTATTTTGTATAATATTTTTTATAAACCGTACACAAACAATGCCGACGTTCAACTGTTAGACATCTATATACG
The DNA here is from genome assembly GCA_948938605.1 of uncultured Eubacteriales bacterium. Taxonomy (GTDB): domain Bacteria; phylum Bacillota; class Clostridia; order Christensenellales; family CAG-314; genus Fimimonas. Next base: position 14,316 of record CARAIG010000013.1, on the reverse strand, counting down.
GTACATTAAATTTGTTTTAAACGAGGTGTAATTATGCTAACAAACCAACAAATGGAAAAATACGCCGAACTTGCGGTACGCATAGGCGCAAATATGCAAAAAGGTCAGGAAGTCGTCATCCGCTGCGATGTGCAGTGCGCTGATTTTGCTCACCTAATTGCGGCAAAAGCTTACGAATTCGGCGCTAAAATGGTACATATGGAGTGGCGCGACGAAAAACTCGACCGCATTAATATGCTTAACGCAAGCAAGGAAGCAATAAGCGATATTCCCGAATACCGCAAGGCGATGTGGGATTATTCCATCGAACACAAATGCTGTTTAATTTCGATATCCGCCGACGACCCCAATAAATTTAAAGGTTGCGACGCGGCAAAACTTTCGGCTTACGAAATTGCTTTCCAACTTAAACGTCAAGCATTCCGCAACGCTACAATGTCCAACTACTTGCGTTGGACGATTGTGTCAATTCCCACTCCTGCTTGGGCGCAACAAATTTTCCCCAAAGACGACGTTGACACCGCAATGGACAAACTGTGGAATGCAATAGGACACATCATGCGCTTGGATCAAAAAGATCCCACCGAAGCTTGGCGCAAACATATCGACACGCTTGTTAAACGTGCAGCGTTTTTAACCAAGCATAATTTCGAATATGTCCATATGTACAACAAACAAGGCACCGACCTAACCGTAGGACTTGCCACCGACCACTTGTGGATTGCCGCCCAAGAAGAAGGACAGGACGGTATTCCGTTTACTGCCAATATGCCCACCGAAGAAGTGTTTACCGCACCCCACAACCGCAAAATCAACGGCGTTGTAACAAACGCGTTGCCGCTTGTAAACAACGGCAACGTCATAGACAACTTCCGCATTGTATTTAAGGACGGTAAAGTTACGGACTTTTCCGCCGAAGTAGGCTACGACGCGCTTAAAGGGTTACTGAGCAGCGACAAGGGCGTGTTGTCGCTTGGCGAAATTGCTTTAATCGGCAAAAACTCCCCCATTGCCGAAAGCGGAATTCTGTTTTATAACACGCTGTTTGACGAAAACGCCAGCTGTCACTTGGCATTCGGCGCAAGCTACCCCACAACCGTTAAAGGCGGCAACGAAATGAGCCAAGAGCAACTTGTTGCGCACGGTATGAACCAAAGCATACAGCACGTCGACTTTATGGTAGGAACCAAAGACATCGACATTGACGGAATAGCCTACGACGGAACGGTTACACCCATATTCCGCAACGGCGAATGGGTTATTTAGTAAACGGAAGTTAGATACTGTTTTTACCAAATAGCAAATATAACTCAAAAACAAAAAATGTCCCGAAAAGCGGTAAGTTTTCGGGACATTTTTATTGTCATTGTTCGTTGGGAATGTCGCCTACGCCGTTAAGTATCAAACGGGGACGGAACGGGAAACGCTCGACGGTATCGCGCGTAGATACGCCCGAAAGCACCAAAACGGAATCGAGTCCGCTTTCCATTGCGGCAATGATGTCGGTATCCATACGGTCGCCTATCATTGCAACGTCGGGCGAATGTATGCCCACTTTGTGGAAGCGCGACATAGCGGCGCGCATCATAAGGGGGTTAGGCTTGCCTACGTAATACGCCTTGCGACCGGTAGCGTATTCTATCGGGGCTACAAGTGCCTTGCAAGCGGGGATAACGCCGTGTTCGGTAGGCGTTGTAATGTCGCTGTTGGTGCCTATTAAACGTGCGCCTTTATTAACTAATTTAGTTGCTTTTTTTATGCTTTCGAAATTGTAATTTTCCGTTTCGCCTATTACTACGTATTCGGGATCGACGTCGTTAAGAGTTATACCGACGTCGTACAAGGCGTTTGTTAAGCCCGCGTCGCCTATTACATATGCCGTTGAAGCGCCCTGCGCCTTTAAAAAACTTGCCGTAGCAAGCGCCGCCGTATGGAAGTTTTGCTCCCATATATCCAACCCCATACGCGCCAATTTTTGTTGTAATTCCTTGGGCGACTTTTGACTGTTATTTGTTAAAAACAAAAACTTTTTGTCGTTTTTAATGAGCCAATCGACAAACTCCTTGACGCCGCTGAGCAACTTGTTTCCGTGATAAATAACGCCGTCCATATCGCAAATAAAACCTTTTTTACTGCGTAAACTTTCCATATCTATTTTCATCCTCCTTAACCATTAAATATATGTGTATATTTTAACCTTAAACCGTAAACACCGCTTGGCAATACGGTTTTGAAAAATATGCGGATTGCAAGTAATTGACACCGTCGAAAAACAGACACAATGCAACCTACCGCCGTCAATGTCATTGTACTATACAACTGCCAAAAAGTAAAGTTTATTAACAACCGATTAGTACAAATTATTTGCCGCTAACAAATAATAATTTTAACAAAACACTTTACTTAACAAGCATTTTGTGCTAGAATAGTTTGGCAAGCAAATAAAAACATCAACCGGAATTTGGAGAAATACCCAAGTGGCCGAAGGGGCGCCCCTGCTAAGGGTGTAGTACGTGTAAGCGTAGCGAGGGTTCAAATCCCTCTTTCTCCGCCAAAAATCTTAAACAAACACTTGTTTTGTTTAAGATTTTTTTTATAATATGTACACGCGAAAAAGCCAATAGACTTCATAATCGTTCGCGTGATGTGATGTATAATGATTGTTAGACGCAGTTAATTGTAGTTAAACTCGGTTGCGTATGCTATTTATATATCACACACGTATACAAACAATTGCTTTGTTATGTGATACAATTAATGCAAGCAATTAGCAACAGTTGAGTATCGCTAAACTTAGTTATTCAATTGCCAATATAAAAATAATTTAAAATGCGTAGGAGGATATTTAAATGTACGATAAAAAGTTATTTGAAAAAATAATCAATTGCGATGCTTCGTATGACGAGCTAAAATCATTTTTTCCGCAGAACAAAAGAGAGTACGATTTAGACAATTCATTTGACAAATATTTTAGTCTTGCTAAAACCAAACACGCCATTGACTTGTACAATTCAAAAAAGATTGACGACAATTATTTATCCCATTGGGCTTGCGCATACTATTGGATATTTATGGCAAGCAATTGGAACAGTACTAATAATATAACGCTTAAATACAATATCGAAGATGAAATTGCCGATTGGTTCGATTCGCTATCCTTTTTTGACGACAGTATGTTAACCGATATTAATGCAGACTACTTGACGAATTTTTGGGATTCGTTGCAAATGCTTTACGACATTCGTCAAAACATTGACGAATGGATAGCGTATTACAAAACCGATACAACTTGTGTCGAACCGTTAGACGAAGCGGTAATACTTTGCGTTAACGAAAAGAATAAACGTTATTTGCTAATTAACGGAGTTTTAGATGACGAAATTCGACAATCGGATAAATATTTAAAAGAAGACGAATTCGACAACAAAGAGGCGGAACTAATAAATTTAAAATATACCGCTTTACAATCCTACTCAATCAAATAAAAGCGTATTAATTTACATTTAGTATTTAATACAAACAAACGGATACAAAGCATTCAAATGCCTTGCGCCCGTTTTTTTTGTTCCGTAATAACATATACGCGGACAATTAAAAAAACACCGGCAAACAATATTAATGTTTTACTGCACTACCGTTAACGCTCCAATGCTTTGCAAACGTATGCTCCGCAAAAAACAATTCAACTTAAATTCGACCGTGCAGTGATTTCATATTAGCGGTGCCTTTAATTATCATTAAAATACTTAACGAAATTATCGCTACGCTTACGCCTACCGATACGCACGCAAGCAATGTCCGCATACTTGCAAAGTCGCCGAATGTGGAAATCATCGTCGACGTTAACGCCAACATAGATACCGTTGCCGAAACCAAATTTATATTGCGTATCACTTGTAACAAAACATCATTCGTTTTTCGGTTGCGGATTGCGTTAACTATTGAAGTGATTATTTTAAAAAACGCATACGCCGCCGTTGCAATAGCAATTATCATATGCGTTTTAGTCGGTTTTGCCATTGTTGCCATTTGGACAGTCGAAGCCGTCAATGCCAAGTCCAAAACAAGCAACAAAACGCCGTTAATTAAATATATTCGCCACTGTTCATAAATCAACTTGTCAACGTCGTCGGAATACTTTTTTGCAACATACTTAGCAAATACAACCAGCAGTACTTTCATCGCTATTAAAAAAATGTAGTAAACTGCAAGCGAACCGTACCACAACGACCTGTACAAAACACCAGCTACCGCATTAAAAACAACAAACGCCAATGTGCCTAAAATGGAAATGGCAAAAAATACTCTTGCTCTTAACGGCGTATTTGTCAATATATTGCGAAGTTTGGGATTTTTAATTTTACACAGTAATTTATTTAACGACATAATCTAACTTTTCATTGAAACGCACTTCATCATAACCGAACAAACAAAGTCAATTTCTTCTTTGCAACCGCCTTTAACCCAAGCAAATACTAAGTCGTGCATTCCGCCAACGTAAAACGCCAAAACAAATTTCTGCTCGCTTTGCGGAACATTGTATTGCTTTAAAATAGGCAAAATAACTTGCGACAGCGCTTTGTCGGTGTATAAGTCTGCTTTAAAAACTTTGGGGTTATTCAATGACGCCATATATACCTTGCGGTACTCTTTTAAAAACTCCAAATACGGAACTATGTATTTGGGAGTTATCAACATCAAGTCTGTTAACGGTTCCAATTCCTTTTCGGCAACATATGACTTAAACTTTTCCTTAAACCGTTTTGTTATATAAGCAAGCGCTTCCTGTAATAAATCGTCCATTGTTTCGTAATGCAAATAAAACGTAGAACGGTTTACTCCCGCTTTTGCGCAAATTTCCTTTACGGTAATAAATTCGAAATCTTTGCTATTCAACAAAGAAAGCAACGCCTCATCCATAAGACAGGCGGTATTAAAATATTTGCTCTCGTGTTTGTTCAAGACGTTGCTCATTTTGTGTTACTCCTATTCTCCGCTTATTTCTTTGGCAAGCTGCAAAATGTCAGATGCGTATTTTTCCTTGCCTGCTTCTAGTATTTTTTTGTAAATAGGATAATTAACGGAAACTCCGACGATTCCAATTACTCCTAAAACTATTCCTACAACAAAAGTCGTCGTTGTACCGCCCAGTGTTCCTAATGCAAAACACATTCCCAAACCTAACAACAATGTAAATGCCGCACCGAAAACCCAAGTAAAAACAGTTGCCGGCATCTTTGCTAACCTGTCGAGTTTTTTTAAAGCAACAACCTTCGATGCGCTTTTGTGCGAATATTCGTTTGCAATATTCTCTGCGTAAATTTTGTCCGTATTCATAATGAACCTCCTAATTAATTTTTGAACAAGTCCATTATAACGCTTTAAACAAACAAAATGAACAACACGCTTAGCGATTTGTGTTGTTTTGTGTATTGTTGCATTTTAAGTCAACTTACGAAATAGCAACGTGAAAGAATAACCTTGCAAACCGAAAGTGCGTAGTTATGCAAAACAACCTAACATTATGCCACAAAACTTTACAGCGCCATAGTTTTCATTGCTAGATAAAACAAACCGCTTTCTAATAGAAAACGGCTTGTTTTAATTTAGGATTTTTTGGTTGTTGTGGAAGCAACTTTGCTTTCAGCAGATTTCTTGGTGCTGTCGGTTGCAACTTTTTTAGAAGTCGCCTTTGCAGACGCACCGCTCTTTGTTCCAGTTGCCGTTTTAGACTTTGCAGCGGTCGCAGACGGCTTTTTAGCCTTAGGTTGGGATGTTTGCTCTTCCGTCGCCACTTGCAGCGTTTTAACCTTTATATAGCCGTTACGGATTAGGTTGTCCGTCGAACGGTACGCCGGACGGTAATTGACGGGTTTGTAGTCTTCGTTGACTTTTATACCCTTGTCGCCTAAAACAATGTCTATCATTTCCTTGGCGTATTTGGTGCCGCGGTCGCTTTTAATGCGGAACATCGTGGGCATTTTAGCGTTGCGTACTTGTTGCGTACGGTCTTCTACCTTGTACTTAGTACCGTCGAATTTAGAAGCAGGTACCGACAAGAACAAGCATAACGTTTTACCGCGTACGGCAAACGTGGCTACGCAATCGCGACGGGCAACGTAAAACGCTTCGCGGTTCCAAGTTATATCGTTAAATACGCCGTGGTACGATACAATATGGTTTTTAATTTCCGAATATCTTGCCTTTAATTCGTCGTCCGCTTGAATGATACGCGCAGTAAAACTGCGATTGAAGCGTTTAAGTTCCTCAATGCTTGCAGCGTCATCTTCCTCGTCGTCGATTTCCTCTTCGTAGACTTCCTGTTCGTAAGGAACGGTATCGGGGACTTCGCCCAAAACGGTTATTTGCAGCAAGTTATCCAAGTACAGTTGTTCGCGGGATTTTTCCGCCAAGTCAAACGTTAGCAATTCGGGGTTTTCTTCCAACAAAATCGTGTTGTCTTCGGCAAGTTGAACAAGCAAATACTTGACATAATCCAACTTGCGCTGCGAAGTAAGCTTCATCATCATAGGGGTTTTTTCAAAACGTTTACTGCCCGACTTGTCGATACCGCGGAATTTTGTTTCTTCGTAGTCGGCGGGGTTAAGCGCCAACGCAATGCACAGCGATTTTCCGCGGAATACCAACAAACCTAACGTCTTACGTCCCTTAAAGATACGTTGTTGACGGTAACTGCCCTTTACTTTTACGCCTTGATACAATGCCAATTCGTTACGTAAAGCAATGTAGCGTTCCTTAATTTCGTCGGATGAACTTAGCAGTTTTGCTTCGAAGCCCGACGTATAGCGTACATAGTAACGTTTTTTGTCGTACTCCTTGCCTACAAAACCGAGTTTTTCGCGCGCTTCTTGCGACGTCCTTTCCACGTACAAGATTTCCGCATCCATCGATTCGTCTACTTCTTCCTGAGTTACAACGCCTACGTTACGCGCGTCCACAGCGATGTCGTTTTCTTCTTCGTCGTAATCGTCGTCTTCTTCGTCGACAATCAGCATTTCTTCCGCTTCTTCTTCGTCTTCGTCGGCTTCTTCTTCCGTTGCTAAAAGGATTCCTTCACGGAGCAAATCGAGTTGCTGCAACAGTTCGTCGCGCTTGTTTTGCAGTTGGTGCGTGCAAAGTTTGCGAACACCGCGGTTGCGCAGATAGAAGTACAGCCATATATTGCCCGCTACCAACGCTACAAACACAAATGCAAGGAATATAACCAGCGCCAACTGCGCAGGGGTCAGCAACATAATTGCCAAAAGATTAAGTGCTTTCATTAGTCGTTACCCCCTTTGCCGTTGTCATCTGTTTTTTTGTTTGACTGTTCGTCTGCTTGCGATCTACGGTCGATTGCTTCGTCCGCAAGACGCTTTTTACGACGGTCGAGCAAGAACTGTACGCCTATTGCAATTAATGCTACTGCACTTTCTCCGCCGAGCGTGCTTACAACGATAATAAATACCGTATTGATACCTACTACATTCCAAATCAAGTCGAAGTCGTCCGTTCCGCCCTCAATCCAAACATAATTCAGTTTGTCTTTCAATCCGATTGTTACGGTAAATTCACCGCCGTATGCAGTTTGGTTACCGCTAATCGTCATCGTTTCTTCGTCGAATCCCTGCGGTATGTAGGTCAAAACGCTTCCGTTAACCATAAATGTGTCGGTGTTTGCCTTAGGTTTAGCAATAGCCTTAGGCGCAATCGTCCACGTCAACGTTATTTCGTCGCCTTCTGCGCCTTGCCAGCAGTAATTCTTTGTATTGGCAATTGATACTTTAACGGTATATGTACCTGCATTGGTTGCCCTTGCAATTATTTGACCGTCACTCAAATTTATGTCATCATACGACAAATTCATCAAAGTCATATCGTATCCGACTATTGCCGACGTTAAAGCAAATCCCGTATAAACGTCGTTTTTGCCTTCGCCATCGGTAATGATTGTCAACGTAGGTTTAACAAGAGCTTTTTTAGTTATAGCAAACTTAACGGGTTCGCTTAGGTATGCCTTAAAGTTTTCCGTTTCGGGAACGGATACGCGTACGTAGTAATCGCCCACGTCGCCGTTTTCGGGAGCACCCGAATTATATGTGCCGTTGATTGCGTTCGAATACAGGAACGTTATTTGACTTTGTCCAAACTTAACCGTTGCGGTAGGCAAATTGTTATCTACGCTGTAACCGCCGTAAACCCAGCCGTTAATCGTAATGTCGCCTACAAGGTCGTTATCTGCCTTGTCAATGTTAAATATCAAGTCGCGTTCGGCAATTTCAACCGACTTCCACTTAATGTTTTTAAAGTCCTTAATTTGTAACGTTACCGTATGCGCTCCGGCGTTTACAAAGTTGCCGTAATCAAGCACTTTGTATATTCCGTCGGGATACATTTCCAACAAGTCGCTGTATTGTTCGACAAACAACGAATCGTTTATTTGGGGAATTAGCGTTTGGTTGATGTAAGTTTGGTTGGCAATCGTAATTAGCGATCCGTCCACTTCCTTTTTGCTTACGACAAACTGTACAAACGGTTCGCCCACTACAATGAAGTTTACGTTGTTCGAACCGCGTACCGTTGCAGTGTAATTACCTGCATGGGTGGGTACGGTTGTCGAATTGCTGTATACTGTGCCGTCATTCGCTACGCCGTTATACACTACCGTTAAAGTAAGTTTTCCTGCTACAAAGTCGGCAAGGTCTTCACCGTTGTCGCCTTTTACGTTGGTGTAACCCACTTCCTTGATAGTTTCGCTGTACACGCCGCCGCCTTCTACAACGTCGATTGTTACGCGACGGGCAGTTACGGTGTACGTACCGGGAACAACAGTTACTTGATAGTTAACGTTATTTGCAGCAGCATTGATAATATAACCGCCTACTACGCTTGCAGCCGTAGCATTTGTAGTAATTGTCAAATCAAGATTGTCGTCTTTAATTAATTGACCGTTGCCGTAAGTTACCGTTACCGTACCCTGAGGATTTACGTAAATGCCGTACTGCGTGCTTAAATTACCTAACGTTACCGTTATAGGACGTTTGTTTACGGTAAGACGTCCCGCTACCGCCTTTAATGTGTAATTTTGACTTACGTCGTTGCCCGAACCGTCTACCATTGTAAGACCTACTGCTACGCCGTTGCCGTCGTGAGCAACAGTTACGTAGTACAACTCACCCACTTGCAACGATGTGTAATTTTGCGCAAGTTCGAATGTTGCCGTACCTTTTACAACGTGGTCGTACAAGCCTTTGCCTTCGTAATGGACGCCCGTTTTCCAATCGTTACCGTAAGTAAACGAGCCGCTTGCAGTAACTTCCACTTCCAACGGATTAACGCTCAATTGCGTGTACGCAACTTTATCGGTAAAGTTTACGTTGCCGTCGGACAACACTAACCTTACGGTGTATTCGCCTACATTTTGAGGCAATCCTTTATTCCAGACTGTTGTCTCATCGGGATTTTCGTCTGCTGTCCAAGATATACTCAATTGTCCGTTATATCCAGTCTTAACGGATTCCTTTGCAATGGATACGCTTCCGTAACTTACTTTGGGGCTAACTTCGGGAACAGTCAAAACATTGCTGTCCTTGTTTTGCGAGTCGTCGATTGCAATCGTCCACTCCAACGTGTATACGCCGTTAACGGTTTCAACGCCGTCTGCCCATTCGTAGTTGTCGGAGTTAACCAAAGTAAACGTTACTTTGTAAGTACCGACATCGGTTGCATAAACAACTATACCGTTACTGTTAGTACCCGTATGTCCGTTATACGATGCGCGCAACAGCAACATATCGTAATTGACAGTTAACGATTGTTCGGTGCCGTTAAACCTGTGTCCCATTGTATCCGCCGTAGGCGCACCGACTTTTGCAGTATCAATTTTAAACACGTAGTAAGCCGTCACGCTGGCTTGTTCTTCTTCGCCGCTTTCGTTTGTAACCGTTCCCATATAGTACGCACGTACCACATAGTAACCCGCATTAAACGTAATAGCATTTGCGTTTGTAAGCGAACCTATACTAAGTCCGTCGATACCGCTCAACTGTCCCTTTCCGTAGAAATCGGCAATGTTGCTTATATCGGTAACCGCTGCATAGTCGAGCCTTACTCCGTCGTTATTTTCGCCGTTAATTAATACATTAGGCGATTTGGGAGTTTGGTTGTAAATCCAGTCTTCAATGCTTAACGTAATGCTAATCGACGACGATGTAATAACAAACGAACTTACAATTAAAGTGTCGTTTTCGCTGTCGAATACGTAGTTGTGCGTTGCACTGTTTCTAAGTTGAATGCGTACTTCGTATTTTCCCCTGCCGTCGGCATTGATAGCCAATTTTTGTCCGTCAAAGAAATAAGTGTTAAGCGTGCTTGCATTGCCTTGATTTATGACGGTGGAACCGGTTTGTCCGTTAGCCGTAAAGGTAAACAGTACAACTTCCATAATGGAATCGATGTAGTTTTCGATTACCGACGACCCCTTATTGTCCGTTCCGTCAACAAGTATCGAAGACGGTTTCCAACTTAAATCGCTTTGGCTTATTACGCGTTGCGTTACTTCAAACGGAAGTTTAGTCGAAATGCCGCTTGCAAAAATGTAGTTGTTGTCGTTTAAAGTTACCGTAACTTCGTAGTTACCTACAACCTTAGGCGCATTGCCTGCCGTTTGATACGAACCGAGCGCATTAGTGTTGTATTTAACCGTAACAACGGGTTTGTAAGTTACGTTGATATTGTTTTTAACTGCGGGATCGTTAGGCAGCAGTCCGTCAATATAGGTCAATACAGCATGGTGTTCCTTGCCGTATACGCCGTTGTGATAATCCGTTCCGTCCCAACTAAATTCCTGATTTTCCGTAGTTACGCCAATTAAACGTTTGCTTAGCGTTAACGCTGCCGAAACGTATGTCGATTTATCGGCAGCAAGTTCGTAGTTTTGCAAAGTAATGTCGTCAAACGGAACTACGCTTACGGTATAAGTTTCGCCCACTTTACTTTCCCAAGGAGCAAAGACTTTGTTACCGTTTTTAACGGTATATTCGGGACGTACAAATTGTTTGCCTTGCGCTTCGTACGCTTGTTTAACAAGTCCTTCAAAGCTTTCGCTGTTTTGCATACCCGCTACCGAATAGGTTATTCCGCCGTTGCCGTAAACCAAACTGTTACCGTAAATTACCGAATACGATTGCGGAACACCGTTGTTAACAACCGCATTGGCGTAAATTGTCAACTTTGCTTTGTTAATTGCAAAACGCGGAGCATCGGCTTCTTCCGCAGATACGCTTTCCAAACCGTCACGACTACCCGTTTTAAATTTAACCGAGTAGTTGCTGTCGTCGCTGCTGCGTACCGTCATACCGTAACTGCCGACGTTAATTGCGTTGATAGGTAGCGAGAATGTAATTTTCAATGCATCCAAACCATCGCGAGAAGCCCCCATATCGTCAACCGACATAAATGCGCTCATGTGGTGTTCGTGCATAGCGTCGCCTGCGTATGCAAGGTTCAATGCCGCTTGCGTAAGATCATATCTTCCCAAGTAGTCGCATTGGGCAAACATATTGCCGTTTTCAAAACCGATCAAGGTAACAACGACGTCACGCTTTAAGACTTCCAGTTTGCCTGTAGTAACGTTTACTTCCACATTTGTTGTCGATTCGCATACGGGAGTAATAAAGCACTGCGAGCCAACGCCGACGTTAACGCCGTACGAATTGGACATATAGCTTACGTGATGGTCTTTAAGATACTGTTCGATTGTGCTAAGCAACAACGCATTGCTTCCTGTTATTTGCTCGTCGAAAATAACGTCGTATGCAAATCCGCCAAAGCGTACGCTTTCGTCGTACAGTTTGCCGTCAGCGTAATTATTGCCGTATACTTCAAGCGGATATTTAATTTCGCTTGCATTGCAGTTTAATGCCGTACCGTATTGAATGAACGTATCGCGTGCCTTTAAAACAAGCCTTGCTTTGTTAATTTCAAACGGGAATGTCAGTTCGCCGGCAGTGTAGTTATCGTCTGTACATCTTGCAATCGCCTTATAGCTGCCGAAGTCTACAACCGCTTCGTTTTCCTTCAAATCACTCCACGTACCGTTAGGAAGCTGCTTTTGATAAGTAAATTCTACCGTCAACTTATCGTCGTCTTTAACTTGCGCTTTGTAGTAATTTGCCGCACCGCTGTAAATATTTCCCTTAACTTCGTTATTGCTGTCGTCAAGGTGCCATACGCCCAAACCTTCGATACTTAACGACGCTTGCGAAACGGTAAATTTACCTGCGTGGTTTTCGCTTGACGTGATAACTTCGTCGTTCTCGTTCTGCAACATATCTGAGGGAATTTCACCTTTATATTCGCAGTTGCTAAATTTTATGTCGTAGTTAGTGCTTGCCGTACCGTCAAAGTAAACTGCGTAAATAGGATATGCGCCCAGCGTTACGCTGTTTCCGTTGCGCGAAGCGATTAATACTTTGTTAGTTTCAATTCCGTCTTTTCCGTCCAACGCAATTGTTTTAAGTACAACAATGTTTTGGTTGGTATTATTGTAAATTCCTTTATCGGGAACAGTAACGTTGTAGAACGAGCCTTCGACAATGCTAAACGTCAATACGCTTGCGGTTTCGCCGTTTTGCAAGTTGTAAGTGTTTTGTTGATTGTGGATAGTAATTGTTACAACGCGCCTGTTTACGGTAAGTCCGTCTTCACGACCTAAAACGTTTTGCAACTTAATTACGTAGTTATCCAATGTAGGCAAGTTAACGTCTTGTATTACGGTGATATCGTATTTACCGCCGTCTGTTCCCACAACATATTCCGAAGTGAAGAATGCAGGCAATTTACCGTTATTTACTGCCTTTAACAAGCTGTCGATGTCGTCGTCGTTTACTGCGCCGCTAACGTCGTAAGCGTAAAACTCGGGACCTTTTTCGCCGTAAGTTACGCTGTCTTCGCGGGCGGTAACAGTTAAATCCTTTTTACCTACCGTAAAGTACCAGTCCTTGTTTGCGTCGGTAAAGTTGGCGTTGCCTTCAACGGTCAATTCCAACTTGTATTCGCCCGCGCCTAGTTTTACTGCATCGACTTGCGCTAGCAGTTCGGCAACGGTCGAATAATTTGCAGTGTTGATAATGGAGTTTCCTTTGTACAGGTTGATAACCAACGTTCCGAATTCAGCCGCAGGTTCGGACGTAACTTCTTGATCGCCTTGCGCATCGAACACTCCGTATATCCAAGCGTCCTTACCGTACCAAACGGTAGTTTTGTCATATTGCGAACCGTTTGCAAATGCAAAGTCGCTAATGCCGTTTGCGGCTTGTTTTACGGTAAACTTGCCGTCGGTAAACTTTACGTCAAAGTTATTAGTCGTGTCAATAACCGTACCGGTAATCGTATATCCGTCTGCCGTAACGTCCTTAATTGTGTCGTCGGCATTGTAAGCGTCGGTACTTAAAGTAAAGATATTTTCGAAATCGCTTTCGCTTACGCTAATGTCGTCCAATGTAAGGGGCAAATTCGTATACGAATTGTTTTGCGACAACGTAACTACATATGTCAATGCGGGCATATTGTCGGCTTTTGTTCCGTAAAACGCTTCCTGGTTGTCAATTGCAACGTTAAGAACAAGTTTTTGTACGGTAAGTTTGCCGTCAACATCGTTTGCTACAAATTTGTAGTTGGTGGACGTTAACTTGTCGGTGCCGTCTGCGTTAACACCGTTAACAAAACGCAAGTAATAATTGCCGTTTGCCAAATCGCATTGATTGTAATTTGTAGTATAGGAGTATTCGCCGTCTATCCCCAGTCCGTCTACGCTCAAATTGCCTTTGTCGGCTTCAACTATACCGCTAAGAGTATACATACTGCCAAACAAATCTTTAAGATCGGTTTTAAAGGGCTTTGTTCCCACATTTACGGGGGATTGTTCGCCGTAGATTATTGTAAAGTTAACTTGTACTTTTACAGTTGCCTTTTCGATTACTACGTTGCAAGGCGTTTCCACTACTTTTGCATTGTGGTTGTCTGCCGTTACTTTAAAGTAGTAACTTTGGTTGATTGCATTAGTTTGCGTTAAGTTCGTCAATTCCGTCCAAGCGGAGTCATCGGCGGACGGTGCTTTGTCAAGACCGTCAGCAATTAAATAATACCATTTAACCGAACCTTTGTTTAAACCGTTGTTGGTTAAAGTTACCGTAGCGTTAACTAATTCGTCTAAAATACTGTGCGCCAATCCGTCATAAACGGTAACGGGAGTAACTGCCGTAACTTGTACATCGGCATCGTCGATTGCGGCGTTAGTAATTACCCAATCGCCCA
>CARAIG010000012.1 GCA_948938605.1 uncultured Eubacteriales bacterium | reverse complement strand
GCCTATGCCGACAATATCGGGATGCCTATCCTTGTTGACATACTTATCCAACAAATTGTAGGAAAACAAATTGAACGCCAACATTAAAAACGGAGCGGCAAAGCACAAAACAACCCGTCCTATTAAATGGCAATATATGTTTGGAATCAACAGCGGAACAAGGAATACTCCGCCGATTAAAAGCGCAAGCAGCGTTTGCCAAGGATAACGGATATACAACCCCATCGATATCCACACATTATTGCGGAATTTGTTGCCGTAAACGGGAATGCACACTGCGCTATACGCGCATACGGGAACGACAAAAAATATAAAAATCCCCAACGGCAGCATAAACAAAAGCGACAAGCCGTTTTGCACTTGCGAAGCCATATTATACGCAACGGTAGTAAGCGCACACGCCGCGCCCACAATTAAAAACAGCAATATGTTTTGCACTATGTTTTGTTTTATGCCGACAGCAAAATCGGACAAAAATACATTCTTTTCCCAAGCATACTGCCGCAGCACTCTTTGAAAGCCCGCCATACCTATGCCGAAAATTACAAAACATATTATGTTTACGCAAGCGCGCAAATTGTCAAAAGCAATTATTTGCGAAGCAATTGCCAAACGCTCCTTTTCGTCAGTTGCTTGCATAAGTTGCGCAGTCAAATTGCCAACATATATATCGCCTAACAATGACGACAAAAACAGCGGCAACGAAAACGCAAACACTAACAATCCCAAACCGAGCAATTTTCCATAATGCAGTTTAACGACGTCGGCAAATACCTGCCTGCGGTTTTGCGGCAACATAGCCCTTGTATATTCAGTTTTAGAAGGTTTAAATTTCATTTACTTAACAAAAATTTTATAGTTTGCAAAGCTGCGTCATCGCCGACTTCGCCTTTGCCGTATGCTTGCCCCGCGTTAACCGAATACGAACACAAAAAAATGCAGCAGTTGTTTTCACCGCCGTAATAACGCGCAAACGTACTGTCGCTACTAGGACAAAATCCGTAAATTTCCCCGTCCTGCATATAAAACTCCGCATCGTGAAACATATCCACAACAGTTTGCGGCAATGGCAAAAAGTAATCGGCACAAAACGTTTCGGACACATAGGACCTGTCTACGATAATTAAATCCTTTGTAAGTATACGCGTTGCCATAAGCATAGTAAACATATAATCGTCATCGGACAACGTAACTTCCACCGACACTTTGTTTATTTGCTGTGATGTTGCGGACTGCAAAAAATTATATAAATCGCTTTCCAATTGCGAAGATTCGAGTTTTGTTCCCACATACGTTATTGCAATTTGTTGATTGGGTTTAGGGGTGGCAACGTAATTAAACAGCAGCAACCAAACTGCAACAATAATTAATGCCGCGCACAAATACATCCACCAGTTGACGCGTAAATGACGTAACAGTTTGTTCATTGCACCACCTCGACGATTATATTGGATACAACTTTGCACGTAACCTGTGTGTCCGCCGTTAACTTAATTCGCCCGTCAAGCGGCAAAAAGAAAGTGCGACCGTCAATATTTACGGAATAACAATCAAACATATTTACTTTGTTTGTATGCTCGGAAATTTGCGTAATTTGTCCTACGACTTGTTCAGACGGCTGTACGCACAATTCGCACATACGGCGTTTAGGCAAAATTACCAATGAAACGTATGCTAGCAAAAACCAAGCGTATAACACATCGGTAATTATATTAACGGCTAAAAACCAACCGTACGTATTTTGCGAACTGCACAAAAACAAAGCTATGTTAATTGCCAAACACGCCACGCCGCCTAATATACAAAAAATTAACTTTGTGCGCAATTTAGATTGCGCCGAGGAAACACTCTCACCCAATATCGTTTGTTTCGTCTGCACTGTTTGTTTCATTAATGTAACCTTTCAAAAGTTCCGACTGCGGATTTTGCAACAACTGTTTAGGCGTACCCGCTTCCGATACTTTACCTTGTTCTAATACCACTATTCTGTCGCCGAGCGCAAACGCTTCCTGCAAATTGTGCGTGACGAACAAAATTGTGGGATTGTAGTCCTTGTGAATTTGTCTGACCAACTGACGCAATTCGCCGCTTTTTAACGGGTCGATATTTGCAAAAGGTTCGTCGAACAATATCAGCTGCGGATGTTTTATCACCGCACGAGCCAACGCCACACGCTGACATTGCCCTACGGAAAGTTGACGGGGTTTACGCGTTAACAACCAATCAATCCCCATTTTCGAGGCGACTTCGCTAACGCGTGCGTCGGTTTCCTTTTGCGAAGTACCCATAACGCGCAAAGGAAACGCAATATTTTCGTAAACGGTAATATGCGGATACAAAGTGATATTTTGATGCACATAAGCAAAATTTTTAGTGCGTACGTTTAACTGTTCGATCGGTTGCCCGTAAACAAACAACTGCCCGTCGACATAAGAGCATTGCCCCAAAACACATTTTAGCAAAGTGGATTTGCCGCTGCCGGATTCCCCTACGACCACCAAAAGCTCGCCGTTATGCACCGATAAATTAACACCGTCCAGCGCCTTGATAAAATCCTTTTTGTGCTTGTAGTAGCAACTGAAATTTTCAAACTTAATTGCTTCCATTGCTGCACCCCAAGAAAAAATATGGTTCCATAATACATTATTTTTAAATGCGTGTCAACAGGTAAAATTTTTAAAGTCGAACACGCTATTGCCCGATTATTGCGCAAACAACGCAATTTTAAGTGTTGCCCGTTAAATTGTTTTTTAGTTAGATTAGGTGTATTTTAGTACAGATAATATGAAATATATAAAGATGTGAGTAATAGCCCCCACATCTTATATCCGTCGTAAAAAACATTTCAAATTATTTTATGAATACAGAACTTAATTATTTAAAATACAAGGAAAAACAAACCTAGCAACGTGATATTCGAACACTGTAAAGTTTAGGCGGCACAATGTGTGGTTATTCGGTTTGCAGGGTTCGAGTGAGTATCCTATGGACAACCAACATATAAATACTTACACGCGCTCGCACAGTAAGTCATATTCTTTATAATGTCAAACAAACTCGCGTTTATATTTTACCAATATTATAGATATATTTTATCAAAACCAAATTAATCATTCAATGGCACAAAACTGTTAAATGGTAGAATTAACTGCAAAAAAATAAGAATTGGAGGGTAAAACCCTCCTTTGGTCGCCACACGAAATACTGCGTGGCGTTCGCTTTGCTCGGCTGAGCGTGTCTTTGTGAGTTTGGCGGCTGTCATGCGTTAGCGAGCCGGTTTACTTCTTGAACGGGTCATTCACTTCGAATATTGTCATTTGCTCCAATCGCTTATCTTCGGCAAGTTGACTCGCTATGTATTCTTTTATCTTTCTCGTATTTTTCCTGCCGTGTCTACATAGTAGCCACGGCACCAAAATTCTCTGTTTCTATACTTGAATTTCATATTTACAAATTTGGAATATATTAGTACACTGCTTTTTCCTTTGAGATATCCACTCAGCCAAGCGAAGCGAACGCCACGTAGTGCAACGTAGTATAAACCCTGATACACTCATCTTCGGGGGTATTTTCAAACACATGTGTGCGTGGTCTTCTGCTTCTATTATTTCTACTCCTTTCCATTTGCACAACTGACGCAGAATTTCCCTATTTCTCTACGTTTCTCTTCATAATATTCTTTTCTTCTGTATTTAGGCGCACTATATGATACTTGCAATTCCACGTCGTATGCGCTAAACTTGATGTGTCATTCATTAAAGAATCCTTCTGTGGTTATTTGTTCAGCTGCCGGGCTTGAATTTATTATACCACAGGAGGATTCTTTTGCTCATCGGTTAACCTTCACGGAACCACCGGACTATCCGGTGGTTTTCGATATACAAAAAAGGAACACTTAAATTTGTGTTCCTTTTGTTGTGGTCTAATGCCGAGCCACGTCATTGGCGGAGAGTTGGTGAATTTATACGAACTCAAAGGCAAAGTAAAAGCAGGCTTTTCCGTTGCCTGCTCCGTTATTTTATCTATTTCATCACGCAAACGCCCTTTATTGCTTGCTTAATTAAAAGATATTGCTATTTTATCATTAGTAAGTACTATCTCGCATACAAACGGTTAAATTCGGCAAACAATATGTGTACCCGATAAAAAGATACGAACCAACAACAGTAAAACGCGTTATATTTGTTGTGCATTTTATGAGTTCAATTATGTAATGGTGCCTTCTTTAATATGATATTGTTTTTCTTTCGCTTTGCAAAAATCAATTACCTTTTCTGCCATTTCATTGAAAAACTGTTTGTAATTTTTATACTGTGAAACCTTTGCGTTATAATTCAATCTGCCAAAAATAATTTTATCAACAAATGACACCGATTCCAATATTTCATCTAAACTTTGTTCTATAAAATTAGGCGTAGGATATGGTTCGATACTTACCCAAGTTTTACATCCTGCATCGTGTAGTTTTCTTAATGCCAACAGTCTTTCATTATACGGCGCTGCCCCAGGCTCAATTTCGTCACGAAACGATTCGTTAAGTGATATCAAAGTAATCCCATATTCATTATCTTTTGATAAAGTGCTTAATTCTAAAGGCAAAACACCTTTGGTAAGCGCCGTGCATTTTATGCCCGCATCATTTAATTTACGAATACATTTTAGACTAAGTTCAGAAATTTCAGGATAGCCGTACATAAACGGATCAGTAGTAAAACACAGCTGAACTGATTGAATTTTATCTTTTAATTTGGGAATTTCAATATCAAGTAATTCTAATGCATTTTCTATAAGTTTTGGTTGACACCAATCCTCATATGTTTTAATCTTACCGAAACGTTTTGCCATCATCATAGCATAGCAAGGATATTTGCAGCCATGCGAACAGCCTTCGGCAATGTTTATGGTATAGTCCCCATATTCAACGCCAGTTTTATACAATAAAGACTTTCTAATAATTTTTATCATAATAATGCCACTCTTATTTCGTTCTTTATAAAATCCATGGATTTTGATAATTTGCCAGTTGGCGTATATTTATTAACTCGGTTTATCACAATAAGTTTTCTTTTTTCAAGTTCAATTAGTGCTTTTCTAATATCAATGTGTAAATATTTTGGACCACACATTAAATAGGTTAGCATACAGAGATCTTTACAATCAATGGACGCCTCATCATCACATGCTTTCTTTAGAATATCCAAAATATCGTCCGCACAAGAATTACGTGTAAATTCATAATCAAAGAGAGATTCTTGCTGTCCATGATTATCGAGAGTCATTTCATTATTACATTTAATCATGGTCTCGCTCATATAGAGAGCACCTTGGATATGATTTGTTGCAAATATCATTCTATATTTAGGAATTGTATTATCTCCAGTTTTAACAGCAAACTGAAATATGTATTCAAAGTCGTGTCCTAAATTTTCCATATAAGCATCGACGAACAGTTCTTCTGCTTGTTTAGCAGTAATACTTCCTCGTTTTTTGAGTAAGATAATTTCTTGCCAGTATTCACCATTTGCAATTCTATTCATATTTTCAATATTATTTTGAAAATTGTCGGAGATTTCTGTTTCTTCATATGCGTTTAACTCATCGTCAATTTCGACATTTAACAAACGACATCCTTCTCGAATAAAACCAAAAGAGTTAAAGTTTATTAGCAATTCTACACTGTTTGGATTTTGAGCCAATTCACTGAAAATCTCGTATTGTAAATGCTTAATACCGAATGGATCAGCATAAAGAAATATGTTTCTATGTTTGTTTCTTTTAATAATAGACAAGGCCTCTGTCTTATAGTCTGCATTTCGAACATAACACCATTTGCGATTTAAAGATTCAATCAATTCTTGTGCATATTTTTTATTGTACTCTATAAAAATAGGGATAATTTTAGTTGGATATTTGGACATTTGCATCGCACTTTCTATTTTGTCTCGCACTATGATAGGAGAACCTATTGTGCCATCATCAAAAATTCCTTTACCTGCAAATCCATCAATAAATAGCGTATCTTTATTTGTCGCTAAAATCTTTGAAAGATATAGTGGCACATAGTTTTTCAATAATTTGTCTTTGTATGTAGACCATTTCTTTTTTTCTTGAAAAAATTCAGAAGTTTTACTCATATTACTCACTCCATATTATTTATGATTGATTCGACAAAAGCGATTTCATTATGCGATAATTGTTTCTTATAATCAATTACTTTTGCAACTACAAGTTTCGCACCTTGGACTTGCATAAAATTTTCCGCATTAATATAGGCTTCTTGATATGTAACAGGCATATTCCGATTAACAGAGTTCCATACAATAGTTTCGAAAAAATACTTATGCGTTAATGCGTTAATATGATCCCACATCAATTCATACTGTCCGCTTGCATAGTATTGACGAAGTTTTTTGACATCTTCAATATAATCCTTGATATCTTTGACATCTTCAAATTTTTTATATAATTCCAAATAGTCAATCACGGCTTCACTCCATAGGATTTATAAGATAAATTCTTCATTGGTTAAGATCGGAAGAGCACACGTCT
>CARAIG010000011.1 GCA_948938605.1 uncultured Eubacteriales bacterium | reverse complement strand
TGGACAACACTGTTGCAAGGGGCATATTAAGCATACTTGCTATTTCGCGGTGTTTTAGTCCGCCCACTGCGTGCAACGTTACTATTTGACGTTCGTTTTCGTCCAAGACAGCAAGCATTTGTTCCACCGCCAACTTGTCGTCAACCGATGTTGTATCGGACGGGAACCGCGTTTCGATATCTTCATCGGGCACATCGGCAAAACGCGATTGTTTACGGAAAAGCGTATAACAAAAGTTTTTGGCAATGGTAAGCAACCAAGCCATCGGTTTGCCGACAGATATGTAATTGTGCGCCGATTCGTACACTTTTACAAAAGTATCGTGAGTTACGTCCCTAGCGTCGTCGGGTTTTTTAGTTACCGACAAAGCATAGGCGTAAATTGCGTCACCCGTCAAGTTGTACAACCGTTCGAGAGCAAGGTCGTCACCTTGCGCCACCGCAAAAATACATTCGTCAATGCTTTTAGGCGGTATCTTATGTGCATGCATGCTGTGTCCCTTTGTAACGTTTGTTACATAAAAACAACGCGTTACCGCGCTGTTTTATTGCAAAAAATTTCAAGATTTTAGCGTGTATTTATAAATTTCGTTTTTAGGTACGTTCCTATCGCGGGCGACGGCTTTGATTGCTTCGTTTTTAGCCATTCCGCCGTTGACGTAGTATGCGATGTGTTCGTCAACCGACAGTTCGCACAGCGGGTTAACTTGTTCCGCCCTGTTTACCACCAAAACAAATTCCCCTTTGTCGTCGTTAATTTCGTCGGACAAACGGCAAAAAACAGCCCGCTCGTGCGTTTTGGTAAGTTCCTTAACCAAGCAGCATTCCCTGTCCCCCAAACGGCTGCAAAGGTAAGCCATATTTTCCTTAATGTCGTGAACAGATACGTAAAACACCGCAACGCCGATCGAAGCGTCAAGCAACTTGTCGCGTTCCGTCTTTTTTTCGGGCAAAAAGCCGTAGTAAGTAAACGGCGGAACATAGCCCGACATTATAAAGGCATTTAAAGCGGCGTTCGGCCCGCTTACTACCGTATACGGCAATTTACGTTCGATTAGCGCATTTACCAAAATGTTGCCGGGATCGTTAATGCAGGGCATACCCGCGTCGGATATTACTGCAATGTCCTGCCCCTTTTCGCAAAAAGACAGCACAAAGTCCAAACTCTTTTTTTCGTTAAACTTGTGGTAACTGTACAACGGTTTGGATATGCCGTAATAATCAAGCAATATTTTGGAATGGCGGGTATCTTCGCAAAAAATTGCGGTTACGCTTTTTAACGTTTCCACCGCCCTATATGTAATTTCGCCCAAATTTCCTATGGGAGTACCTATAAAATAAACCATAATTTTTTTCCTTTCCGACCAATTGTTAATATCCGACCAATCGCGCGACGGGATTTGCCGTTGGCAAATCTGTTTTCCGTCGCGGTCGGACTTTAAGGTTGCGCCTGCTCGGCGCGTCTTTTCCTACTTTTGTCGGGGCGTACATCCCCGACAGCCCCCGTTTGGGCGCAAAGTTCGGTACACGCCCGTACTTTGCGGAGTTTTATTATTTATTATTCCGACCAATCGCGCGAC
>CARAIG010000010.1 GCA_948938605.1 uncultured Eubacteriales bacterium | reverse complement strand
GCGCTAATGCGACAGATATTATAACCGTTACGCCCGAAAGCGACGGAAGCACGCGCGCAACCGTGCAATGCTCCGCGCCATTCGATACGCAAATTACGCTTAAAGCAACCTTGCGTGGGAATACTGAAAAAACGGCAACTTGCGCTATTGATTACGTTAAACGTATTGAACGTTGTAATTCTATTAGTATAAGCGGAACCGACTTTGAAGAAGAGGGCGGGCTTAGTTGTTCGACTGTCTTCGGTAGTGGCACGATAACTGGACAGTTAAAAGTAAGGCAGGTATTTTACAGACTTTTAGATACGTTCGAAGAAGACGTACAAAGTTATTTAAAATTTGACATTGCTTTTAAATCTTATAGCGAAGGAAATTTGACATTAAACACAAATACTTATGAAAATAGTTATAATGCAGTTGGCGAAGTTTGGGCGTACGATATGTTTATTAAAGACTTTGAGAACTACGACGAAGCCCACAAAAACGCAATTTATTTTGCGTGGTTTGCGGCATATAACAACGGTAAATACTTGCAAAATTACCGTAGCATAATCTTACTTGACGTTGACATTGACGTACTATACAACGGAAAAACTTTGCAAACTTTTTCCGAAACAGATTATATCGAACCCAGTGGCTATAACTATTTAAACGGTGAAACAAAAGGTTATTCGCTTGCGCCAGACTTAGATTTAAACAACGGCGTTATATTTTAAGGTGAACTATGAAAAAGAGGACTTATCACTTCAATTTAATTGCGGTTATTATCTTGATAACCTCAATGTTATTTGCTTTATTTGGCGGCGTGGGTGTTTCCTACGCCGCTACAACCAAGTACAGCAACGTTTTAGACGATTTAAAACGCGATAGTACTTTTAATATTGCAAACTATCCCGCCATAAACGACGATTACAGCCTTAAAGTAATTCAAATTGCCGAAAGCATAGACGGCGAATTGTTCGTTTACGTTTACCAACCTGCGGCTAAATCTAAACTTTTAATTGCAAATTCAATCAATATGGCGTTATCCGAAAAAATCACCAACGCGGATACGTCTTACACGCCCACAGGCGAAGAATTTAGCGGCGAAGGCTTCGGCGGTTGGGCTGACGGTGGACACGGTGGCGGCGGGTTTAGACCTCGCCCCAACTCTTTAAACACTGTTAGCGCAGTCAGTGAACCCACCGCGACACCTACTGAATTATATTCTTTAAAATTG
>CARAIG010000009.1 GCA_948938605.1 uncultured Eubacteriales bacterium | reverse complement strand
GATTTTTGCCGATGCTTTGTAACCGTTGCCGTAACAAAATGTCTGACCGCTGTGGCGCGTGTCTTTTTTTAATTCGCGTACCTGTGCGGGCGTTACAAAATTAATTTGCACGTCGTATCCCGCAAAGTAATTTTGCATACTTCTTATTTCCTTTTCCGCTTGCTTTTTGTCGCTGTCCACGCACGCAACGTAACACAAGCGGTCGTGCAGTTTTTTGCTGTCCGTTTCGCCGTTTTCAATCAATTCCAAGTAGTTTTGCTTAGGTACCGTAAACTGAACTGCGTCTATAACGCCGTCAACGCTGCGTATTGCGTTGGAGTGTCCTTGCGATATTCCTTTGCCCCAAACGGTAGTGACTTTGTTGCCTAGGCTGATTGCACCGCGTATCAAGCTAAGTACGCCGGGGTCCCATCCCAGTCCCACAAGCGCCAAACGGTTTTTGTTGAAGTTAGTCAATTCCTTTTTGTATGCTTGCATTTCCGAATGCGTGTCAAAGCTGTCCACCGTATCGAATTTGCTCAGCAGTTTGGCGTTTTCGCGTACGTCTAAATAACTGCCCAAAGCAATCAGCATAACTTCCGTTTCGGTGTCGTTTTCAATTTGCTTTAACGGACGGTATTTAGCGTTGTCCAAGTTCCTGCGCGAATATACTGCAACCAACTCCAAGTCGTCCCGCCCGTTGATTTTTTCTTCCAAACTTTTGCCTAAATTACCGTAGCCTACAATTGACAGTTTCATTTTTCCCTCCTAATGCTCAATGCTTACTAAATAAAAAACAGCTATATAATTAATAGAATATGACGAATGTTTAACCCAAATTGCCGTTTAGATAAAAAAAACACAAAATTACTGAAAAAAGTAGTAAAATATTGAGATATATGCTTTATTTTTTTTATAAAATATTGTATTATATATAAGTAAAATAATGTTTCACAATGTTTAACAGCTTTTTTACAGTAATGCAAACTTGTATTTTTTACCAAAAAAGACGGTTAAAAGTTTAAATTGTGACAAAATGCGCTAAAAAACATTTTTCTTAAAGGGAATTTTTGGATATGTTTTGGGAATTTATAACAAAGTTTTTTACATCGGGCAGCGTGCTGGATATAGTCGGACGCGTAGGATTGTTGTTGATATTGACAACCGTCTTTTACGTGCTTTTCTTCTATGCGCACAAGTGCAATATGCGTACGCTCACCATTATCGCCGTTATAGGGATACTGGTTGTTTTCGGATTGTCGTTCGTGTTGTCAAAAGGTGTAATCAGTTTTGTGGCTTTGTTTGTTCTCGGGCTTATCTGCATAGCGGGCGTAGTGCTGTTTTCGCAGGATTTCCACCGCGATTTGTTCCGCGCTTCATTTAAACGTTTGGATTCCGAAGACGAATACGGGCGCGAAGATTTAAACAAGTCCGTTGCGGAAATAGTAAAGGCGTGCTTGCGCCTTAGTAAAGCCGATACCGGTGCGCTCATTATTGTTGCGGACGACTTGTCCGACACCATATTGGAAAGCGGCACAAGGGTTAATGCGGAAATTTCGGCGGAATTGCTCGAAACGCTGTTCTTCCCCAAAACTCCGCTTCACGACGGTGCGGTTGTCATTACCGACAACAAAATAATTTCGGCAGGTTGTTACTTGCCGTTAACGCAAGCGCACAATCTTCCGCGTGAATTCGGTACCCGTCACCGCGCGGCAATCGGCGTGTCCGAAGCATTCCCCAGTTTAACCGCGTTGGTGGTAAGTGAGGAAACGGGTATTATCTCGGCTGTGCGCGACGGTAAAGTCAAGCGTTATTTGGACGCAAACCAACTTAAAGCAATTTTGGAATGCGCAATGGGGCTTTCGGATAAAGCCGCGGAAATAAGTATATGGGGGTTGTTGCACAATGAAGAAGAATAGTAACGGAAAGCGTAACGGCGCTATGCGTATTAAACACTTTTTTAAGCATTACTTCGGACTGCTGCTTCTTGCCATAGCTTGTGCGGCGTTGATGACGTTGGTCTTATTCTACTCCTTCTAAGCCCGTATAAACATCGCAATACTGCGTTAAACTGCGAACGGTGGGCGCAGTCACGTATGTCCGTATACGCTCCTTTGCCACCGTCTTGTTTGCCTTGTCTTGCTCGTTTTTACGGGCTTAGATAAGGGGAATATAGGGCATCTACTGCGTTAAACATCATCGTAGGGTGGGCAGACTCTTGCCCACCGCAATTAAATTAAACTCAACCGCAATTACGCATTAAGCATTCAAAATATATGTCATCCTGAGCGAACGCAGTGAGTCGAAGGATCTAAGAAACAACGTGCAATTGTATATACTATATTCCTACTGACATATAAAATACGTTACCTTAATTCCGCATTCCGCACTCCGCATTATTCTTTATTTCCCTTGTCATCTCATTCCCGTTGAATTTATTTCAGCGGGTTATTTTTATTGTCGTTTTTTGTAACAAAATTCCGCCGTTACACTCATACAATATACAATGATTACCGCTAAATTCGGGGGTACGGCAATTACGCCTACCAATTTGCATTTTATAAAAAGTTGTATAAGCAAGTCGCATAACGTTGTGGTAGTGTCGGCAATCGGCAAGGAATTTTACAATGACGTCAAAGCAACCGACCTTTTAAAAAATTTTTATCTTACGCGTAACAATCGGCTTTGGCAATCGTTTGCCGACAAATACCGCCGCCTTGTTTACGTCAATTCCGTCGGTATTGACGTTGACGAATTGCTGTTCGACGCACGCTCGCGGGCAGTTAAGTACAACTTGGAATACTGTATGTCGTTAGGGGAAGAATTGTCCGCAAAAATAGTCGCAAAATACCTGTCCGCCACCTATGTGGAAGCGGAGCAAATTGTGCACTTTTCGCGGCGCGGTTTGCGTTTAAAGGACACGTTAAAAAGTATGTGCAACGCGTTTGACGGCGTAGGATTAGCTGTAACGGGCGGTTTTTACGGTTCGCTAAATGCTCAACGCCAACTGTTTTCGCGTGGAGGAAGCGACATTACGGGCTCGCTTTGTGCGGCTGCAACCGGTGCAAACCTGTATGAAAATTGGACGGACAGTTACGGCGTTACCGTTGCCGATCCTGCAAAAGTATTTGATGTTTCCACTGTTTTTGCGCTCAGTTACGATCAGATGTTCGACCTTGCGCAAGCAGGTGCGCAAGTATTAAATCCGTCCGCCGTAATGCCCTGCAAACAGTTCGGCATACCGATAAAAATCGGCAATTATTACAACCCTTGCGGCAGTTCTACGCTAATATCCAACTGCCGTTCGCACAGCAAAATTTTGTCCATTGCCGAAAAACTTGACGGCCGCGGCAATACCGTCACAACAATTTTGTTCAATCTTGACAGGCACTTAATCGTAGGTTTTATGTCGGACTTTTTCAAACGCAATCAAACGGAAAATTGTGCTTTCGGTAAAATGTACATATGCGAAAACGTCTCGGTTATGTCCTTTACGTGCCGTCAAAACATTTTGGAAATCGTCACAAGCAAATCGATAGTTTCGTCACTCTATAAACAATTAAAGGCGTACGGGTTTATCGACTGAATTTTTGTGTTGACTAATTTATTTATTTTAGTTAAAATATTTGCATAGCAAAATGTCCGTTAAAGCATAACGGCACATATGTTTTTGCAAAACGTAGACAGCGGCAGTTTTGTGCCGTATCGGAGTAATCGAATGAAAATTTTAGTCATAGGCGGCGGAATGGCGGGGCTAACTTACGCAATCGTCGCCGCAAAAAACGGACAAGACGTTACCGTTGTGGAACGGAATACCCGCGTCGGCAAAAAAATATCTATGACGGGCAACGGCAAATGCAATATCGGCAATGCGCGCGTTACGCCCGCATGCTTTAACAAAAGCTCCGTCGCAAACAAAGTGCTTGCGGAAATCAGCGTTGACGAATATATTAAGTTTTTGCAAAGCGTAGGCATTTACGTTTTTGAAGACAGCGAAGGACGTATGTATCCCTTTTGCGAAAGCGCGTCTAACGTAGTTGACTGTTTGCGTAACCAAGTAGAAAAATACGGCGGTAAAATAATTTGCGATGCGGAAGTATTCAATGTCCGCCCAGTCGACAAAGGGTACGAAGTGTTAATCGACCGCACAAATTACCGTTTCGACAAGGTAGTCGCCGCTTGCGGCAGCAAAAGCCAAGCCAACGAAACAAACGTTTTCAGCGTTATCCCCAAGGAGTATTTTACCCCTTTAAGCCCGTCGCTCGTTCCCGTCAAAACCAAAACAATCGACCACGTTTTAAACGGCTTGCGCGCAAAGGCGGACGTGTCGCTAATGGACGGCGCAGTACCTATTGCAAAGGAAAGCGGCGAAGTATTGTTTAAGGATTACGGCTTGTCGGGTATATGTATTTTCAATTTATCTGCGGTAATTGCCCGCAGAATTGTGCAGGGCAAGCAAGGTAATTACAAATTTGTGCTTGACCTGCTGCCAAAGTTCAGCCAATGGGATTTGGAAGAAATACTGTATTTCAGGTTGAAGTCGGGCGAGCAGCCGCAGCGCTTGTTTTACGGACTGTTGCACAACAAAATAGCCGAAAGCATTGTCAAAAGCTGCGATAACCGTTCGGACGTGTCTAAACTTTCGTATGCCGCTAAAAATCTTTCTTTCGATTTTGCAAGGCTGTTGGATTATTCGATGAGCCAAGTGACGGCAGGGGGAATCGACGAACGCTACATAGATTTAAAAACCCTTGCTTTGCCTAACGGAATAACCGCTTTGGGCGAAATGCTTAATGTCGACGGCGTGTGCGGCGGCAATAACTTGTATTTTGCCGCAGCTTCCGCACTGTACACATTTACGCCCGAACAACGCAGCAAAGCGTATAAACTTATTTAATAGGATATTAACCGTATAATAAAATGTCGCTGTATTTAACTCAACCAATTTCCATACCGCTTGACAAAGCAAACGATCATGAATATCTGACGGACAAATTGTACCGTCTTTTGCGTGTGCGCAGACAAAGTTTATTAAGTTATTCGTTGCATAGGCGCAGTATCGACGCGCGCAACAAATCCGATATCCGTTTTGTCTGCTCTTACGTAGTCGACTGTCAAACCGTTCCGCAAAATGCCGAGTCTTACGCCGAACCGCAGGATATTATCCAAAACGCCCGCAATTTAAATACGTCGGCACGTTGCATAGTGGTAGGTGCAGGTCCTGCGGGATTGTTTTCGGCGCTGTATCTGGCAAAATGCGGGTTTGACGTTATCGTTATCGAACGGGGCAGTAATATCGGACAACGCAAACAAGCGGTGGACGAATTTTTATCGGGCGGACGTTTTAACGAACAGACTAATATTCAGTTCGGCTTAGGCGGCGCAGGTACTTTTTCCGACGGCAAGTTGACGTCTAATTTAGGCTCTACGTCTTTGGGACGTACGGTTTTCAACCAATTCGTCAATTGCGGCGCGCCTGACGAAATACTGTTTAACGCAATGCCGCATATAGGTACGGACAAGTTGCAACTCGTTGTGGAAAATCTATGTCGTCAAATTGAAAGTTACGGCGGAAAATTTTTGTTCGATTGTTGCGTTTCGGACTTGATAATTAGCGGCGATACCGTTACGGGAGTGGTTGCCGAACGTCAAGGACAGTCCTTAAAACTGTATGCCGATTACGTAATTCTGGCTTGCGGACACAGCGCAAGGGATACGTTTTCAATGCTTTACAATATCGGTGCGGAAATGCAATTTAAGCCGTTTGCAGTGGGCTTGCGTATCGAACACCCGCGTGAATTTATAAATACGGCGCAGTACGGCAAATTGTTTGCTTCTCACCGCGATTTGGGTTCTGCGGTCTACAAACTTACGCATAAGTGCGCCGACGGGCATGGCTGTTACAGTTTTTGTATGTGTCCGGGCGGAGTTGTGGTTGCTGCTAATTCCCAACCCGATACGGTCGTAGTCAACGGTATGAGTAATTTTAGCCGCGACGGAGCAAATTCCAACAGTGCGCTTGTCGTAACCGTTAATGCCGACGATTTACAAGCCTACGGCTACGGACGCGACGTTTTTTCGGGAGTGCGTTTTCAACAGGATTTGGAAAACAAAGCGTATGCTTTGGGCGGCGGTAATTACGTTGCGCCCTGTCAAAATGCGCAGGACTTTGTAAATAACCGTATTTCAACGCAGTTTATTACAGTTCCCGGTTATCCGCGCGGGGTAAAATCCTGCAATCTGCGCGATCTTTTGCCTAACAATTTAGCGGACAACCTAGCGGAAGCGTTAACGTCGTTTAACCGCAAAATACAAGGTTTTTGCGATACGGGCGTGCTTACAGCGGTAGAAACGCGCACGTCGTCGCCCGTAAGGATAGTGCGCGGCGGCGGTTTCCAAAGCAATATTAAACGTTTGTATCCCGTAGGCGAAGGCGCAGGGTATGCGGGCGGAATAGTGTCGTCGGCAGTAGACGGGCTTAAAGTCGCAGTATCCATTGCGGAAAATATTTAATATCCTTCAAGAGAGCAGTATACAATACACTTCGACCAACTCTGTACTATGTCATGTCGAGCGTAGTTTCGTCAAAGGACGGCGAATGTTGCGAGACATCTAGGCGAGTAATACGAGCCGCACTATAAATGAATCAATTATAAACGATCGATTATCCGTAGGGTTGGCAGACTCTTGCCCACCGCACACTGTGTCCGTTTACGTCTTTGCGAGGAGTGCAACGACGAAGCAATCCAGTTTGATTAAAACTAACCACAATTGCGCATTATATCCTATGTCATGTCGAGCGTAGCCGAGACATCTAGGCGAAGCCGCACAATTTAATTAAACATCACCGCAATTATTCATTACACAATAAAAAAAGTTCGGGAATTTTTTCCCGAACTTTTTTTTGTTTATAATTTGCTGTTATTGTTTTGCGCCTTTAAATTACACTCAGCAATTTTGTAACGAATTCCTTTAACGTAATGTCTTTCCAGGCGTCTCTGTGCGCTATATCTTCGGCAGTAAGTCCGCTTTCGTCTGTGCGTCCGTGGCACTTTAACCAATACGCTTTTTTTGTCATATCGCTTTCAGATCCTGACAGTTTAGTAAACGCTAAGTAACCTGTCATGTTACAAGCATATGTCGGTTTGTCATTAACTGTGATATAGTGTTCGCCGCTGCTGAACATCAATGCAAGTTTGTAAATGTTGTCGTCTTGCTCCGCAGACGTTTCGCCTAAACTTATCATTCCGCTGTCGATAAGGTCGCCAATCGTCAATCCCAGCGCAATGTCCGTCAATTCGTTACCTGTCATTTGGCTTACCGTCTTATTGGCGATTTTGCCGTTAAGTCCCGTTGCTTTATAGCAAGTTTTGCCGTTGATTACAATGTGGTCGGCAGACAAGTGGTCTGTCGCCGTACTGTGGTCGGAAGTACATTCCGCAATCCATTCGTACGTGCAATCGTCAGTGTGAGTATGTGTTACGCCGCAAGTGTAGTGCTTTTCAAAGCCCATAACTATGCCCATTTTTAAGTCGTTAATGGCGTCGCCGATTTGCGTAACGGGAGTATCCTGCAATGCGTCCAAAATGTTGTTTCCGCCAATACCCATTTCGCCAAGCGTTACCGTTTGCATTTTTTCGTTTACGTTGCCTACTTTGCTGTTGACAAGCGCTTTAATAATTCCGCTAACAGGTGTAGTGCCGTCTTCTTCGTACCAAACGTATCCGTAGCAGTCTATGTCGTGCGTGTGCGACGAATTGTTCCTAAGTTTGCAAGTTTGTACTGCTTCGTACCAAACAATTCCGTCTTCCGATTTTAAGTACAACGATGCAGCGCCCTGTACTGTTTTTTTGCAGATGCCGTCAATTACTTTGCTGTAATCCGTGCTGTCTTGTTCGTTGCGTTTGTATCCCAATGCCGAACCCAAGTAAATGTCTTGTATAGCGGTTCCTACGTCGCTAATTTTCGAATCGGCAACGTCAAGCAGCATTGCGGGAATATTGTCGCCCAAAACGTCGCGTAGCGTCAAGTCGTTAACAATGTCGTCCAAGCTGTTAAGCTCGCTAACTTTTTTGTCTGCAAGTTTGGCCATCATTCCAACGACTTCTACATAGCATTCGTCGGTATGTTCGTGACCGTCTTCGGCGTTTGCGCATTGCAATTTAAACCAAATGTAACTGCACGTACCGTCGTGCGCATGACCGTCTTCGGTAATTCCGCAAGTGAATCTCTTTTCGTATTCAAGGAAGTCGCCTAAGTACATTCCGTTTATAGCGTCGTTTAAGTTGCCTATTTCGGTATCTGCAAGCGATTTAAGCATAGACGGTATTCCGTCGCCCAAAACGTCGCTTAAAGTAAAGGTTTTAACGGTATTTGCAAGGTCGCTCATTTCGCCGACTTCTTTGCAGGCAAGTTTTGCCATCATTCCGACAACTGCTTTGCCGTCCTTGTCCGTCCATTCGTAGCAAGTGTAGTCGTGTACGTGAGCGTCGTCGGTATTTTCGCAAACGAGTCCGCCTGTGTATCCCAACAATTCGCCAAGTTGAATTCTGTCGATGTGTTGGCTTAATTCGCCTATTTCAACGTCGGCGATAGATTCTAACATAGACGGGATATTGTCGCCGAATACATCGCTCAACGTCATTTTTTGAACTTCGTCGTTAAGATATTTAAGGTCGGCAATTTGTTTGCTTGCAAGTTTGTTTTGTACGCCGTCGGCAAGTACGCCTGCTTCCTTGTACCAAACGTAGGAGTAGCAGTTTTCGTTGTGAGTGTGTTCTTCGTCGCATTCGCTTAAACCGTTGTACCAGTTTTTGTTATCCAGTGACAAAGCGATGTTTCCGCTTGCGTCAATCGCTACGTAGTAAGCAAGCACGTTGTTGTCGCGTTCCTTGTATATTGCAACGGCGTTTTCAATGTCGTAGTCTTCGGTATTTTGAATTGCGCTGCGGGTAAAGCTGAAAAATTCACCTAAGTACAAGTCGTCAATTGCGCCGCTCATAAGTTCTTCGATAGTAAAGTCGATAAATACGTTCATTATGCCGTTAACGTCGCCGGCATCGATAATATCGCGTATTTTGATTAACTTAATTTCGTCCATTAAAGCGTCGGTGTTGCCGCTTGTAAGGTCGGTAATGGACAATGCCGCAAGTACGGAATACAGCCCGTCGGTACGTGCGTAATTCACTCCGTCCTTGTTCATATCGCCGTTGGCTTTGTGGTCGTGCTCCTTAACGCATTCGGCAGTGGAATACCAAACGTACTTAAAGCAATCGGCATTGTGTGTGTGACCTTCTTCGTTGTTTTCGCATTTAAGTTCCGCTTCGAACCATTCTTCGCCGTTTGCACCCATTGCGTACAGCGTTGTTTCGGTTTCGCTGTCGGTTTTAGACATAACTTTGATATCGCCTTCGACAATCGAAACGTAGTTTTCAATATCGGTAATTTGATTTTTTTGGCAACCCAGCAGTTCGCCGACCGATATGCCGTTTATTATGTCGTCCATACGGATAGTGCCGTCGTCTGCGATAAGGTCGGCAAACACTGCGTCCGAACCCAAAATTGCGCTTATGTATTGACTGTCGCCCAGTACTGCCGTTAAAGCCAACTGTCCTAACGTTTCAAACGCTCCGTAGGGTTTTAATTGAAGCAGTATGCTGTCGCTTCCGCTCATTCCGTTAAGCAATTTGCCGATTTTAGTTTGTCCTACCGCCCACATCAATTTGTTGTCGGAGTCTTCCGCAGGGAAGGAGTCGGGCAGCATATCTGCAATTTTTACATTGACAAACACGCCCGCAAAACCGATGTTTTCGTCGTTAAGCAAATCGTACATACTAAATTTAGACAGTTCTTCGATTGCCGAATCGCTAAACATACCGTTGCTGGTGCCGTCTTCGTTTTTGCCGCCGAACATATTGAGTATTGCAGGTAATGCGCTGACTTTGATCTGCTTCATAGCGCGTTCCGTTCCGCCTTCGTCAAAAAATTCAAACGCGGGGATATCCAATACTTCTTGCGGCAGTTCAATACCGAAAGCGGTATTTAAATCGATGTTGTAATTGTCGCAAAAATCTTTTAAGGAATAATAATTCCCGTTTTCGTCTTGCGTGCCTTTTTTGTCTAAAAACATTTTGTATATTTCCTGCCCGATGTCGTAAATAGACAGCGAAGCAAGGTCGCCCAAATAGTTTTTTGCGTCAGGCGAGTATTGCTCTACCTTTACCACCTTAACGCAAATAGCGATAGCGCCGGCAACTCCGCCGACTACTAAAATAATGCCGAATAACAATCCCAAAAAGAATGCTAATACTCTGCGTCCCATAATTACCTCTCATTAAAAATTCTTTAATTTATTTTGTAAGTATCGTGTCCCGTCTTTCGGGTACAAAACTGTCAAATATCATATTGTCGAAGTGGTCGTGTAATTCGTCGTATTGTTGTTGACTTCTTACCGTCCAACAAATAATAGGAATTTTTTTGCGGAATTTTTTAACTGCTTTATTGGTGGCTACCGTCGCCGCGTCGTATGCAATAAACTGGCTGCCGTTCCACTTGCACAGTTTTAAATTTGCAAGCATATTTCTTTTGAACTTCGACCAAGGCGCACCGTCGTACGCGCAGGACAACGTTCCGCGTATAACTTCCTTGGCGTGCTTTTTAAACCAGCGTATAATAAACGGGTTGAACGATTCTACGCAGTAATGTCCTTTATAATTCTTTAATGCGTCGTAAGTCTTTTGTTCAACTTCGCCTATATGTTCGTGCGTTTTGATTTCCACAACAAGGTTTACTCCGTTTGCCGCCGACAAAAATTCTTCAAATGTCGGTATTACGCAGTCGGTGTTATCCAAGCGGAGTTTGCGCAGTTCTTCAAAAGTGTAGTCGGCTAATTTCCCGTCCGCACCCGTCATACGCTTTAACGTATCGTCGTGGAATACCACCAAAACGCCGTCTTTGCTCATTTGTACATCTGTCTCTATGCCGAAGCCCTGCTCGGCGGCCCTTGCAAATGCGGGGATCGAATTTTCAGGTATTTTGTTGTCTTTATCGAACAAACCGCGGTGCGCGACATATGTGTCGGTCAGCCACTTGTATTCCTGCCGTATCATTTAAATACGCCTCCTAAACGTTGATACAATATTAAATATTATATTATATATCGGTATTAAAAGTCAACTTTTTTAATGCCGTCGACCATATATGGCAAAAATCTAGACAAACAGCGCTTTTTCGTATATAATATATGCGTATGTTTAAACGCAGCAAAACAACTGAAATTGCGCCTGTTAGCAAAAGTCGGGTTTGGGAAGTGGACTTTTTGCGCGGACTTATGATTTTGTGCGTTGTGTGGGATCACACGCTAAACGACATTCGCGTAGATGCGGGCGGTAATTACAAAACGGCGTTTTTTCAAGCGCTGTACGACTTTTCGTGCAATTATGCACAAAGTACGTTGCGTGCCGTATGTCAACCTATAATCGTAATAATTTTCATTTTTACCGCAGGACTGTCGTGCAGTTTTTCCAAAAATAATTTTAACCGTTCGCTAAAACTTATAGCAGTGTCGCTTATTATGACGCTGGGCGGTTTTGCCGTATCCGTTATACTTAAAAAGCATTTAATAATCTACTTCAATGTAATTCACTGTATAGCGTTATCGGTATTTTTGTGGTCGATTGCGGAATGGTTTTGGAACAAATGCGGTAAAAATTGGCAAAAGTGCATTTTTGCTACGGTGATGTCGATAGAGGTTGTTTGCGTGTTTGTAGTGGGGTATAGTGCTAAAAACACCCCTTGGACAAGCGAAAACGGACATTTGTTTTTCCTTGTTCAACACACAGGCGAAAACTTTTCGCACTTTGCGGCAATGGACTACCGCACGTTTTTGCCCGATTTCGGTTGGTTTTTGTTGGGTGCGTTGTTAGGTAGAGCATTGTACAAAAACAAACAGACGCTTTTTCCGTATGTAAACCCCAAGTACGTTTCGCCTATAACTTTTATAGGGCGTAAAACGCTTATCATATATTTTGTAAGCAAAATATTGACCTATGCGTTTATATATTTGTTCCACGGGGTTTTTGATATTTTGTAGTAAAAAAGGAAATTGACGTTATTAAACAGACGGATATTTACGACAATCAACTCGTAACATCGGGTAATTGCTTTCAATTGCCCTGTGATACTGTATAAATTATAAAACGGTAAAGAGAATTAAACTATGTCAAGACAAAAAAACATTCGCAATTTTTGCATAATAGCCCACATCGACCATGGCAAAAGCACCCTTGCCGACCGCCTTATGGAATACACCGGTCAGGTTGCCAAGCGCGACTTGGAAGCGCAAATGCTCGACTCGATGGACATCGAACGCGAACGCGGCATTACAATCAAGCTTACGCCTGTATCGATGACTTATGTCAAAGACGGCACAGAATACCGCTTAAACCTAATCGATACGCCGGGACACGTCGACTTCAATTACGAAGTTTCCCGTTCGCTCGCCGCGTGCGAAGGCGCATTATTGGTAGTGGACGCGTCGCAGGGAGTTGAAGCGCAAACCCTTGCCAACTGCTATTTGGCTTTGGAAAACGATTTGGAAATTATCCCCGTCATCAACAAAATCGATTTGCCCAGCGCCGACGTTGACGGAACCAAAAAGGAAATCGAAGACGCAATCGGTCTTGACGCAAGTGCGGCACCCCTTGTTTCCGCTAAGGAAGGATTGAACATCAAGGATGTTTTGGATGCCGTTGTAGACAGTATTCCCGCCCCCAACGGCGACGAGGAAAAACCCCTAAAAGCGCTTATATTCGACTGTCAGTACGACAACTACAAGGGGGTAATAATATTTACCCGAATAGTGGACGGAACGGTAAAAATCGGCAACGAAATAAAGATGTTCGAAACCAAGGGTAAAACGTTTACCGTTACCGAAGTGGGCGTTTTCGCTCCGGCAATGTTGGCGGTCGATTCCCTTAAAGCAGGGGATGTAGGTTACATTTGCGCAAGCATAAAAACGGTGTCCGACACAAAGGTGGGCGATACCATTACCGATGCCCAAAACCCTTGTAATGAGCCTTTAAAGGGCTACAAGGAAGTAAAGCCTATGGTCTTTTGCGGAATTTTCCCCGCAGACGGCAGCAAATACAACGATTTAAAGGACGCTTTGGAAAAGTTAAAACTTAACGACGCGGCTTTGAGTTACGAGCCCGATACGTCCGTTGCGTTGGGCTTCGGCTTCCGTTGCGGCTTTTTGGGTTTGCTGCATATGGAAATCATTCAGGAGCGGTTGGAACGTGAGTTCGATTTGGACTTGGTTACAACAGCACCCAGCGTTATTTACCACGTTTACACAACGCAAGGGGAAATGTTGGAAATCGACAACCCTACAAAACTTCCGCCCGTAACTTCAATTGAACATATCGAGGAACCGATAGTGCTTGCGGAAGTTTATTCCCCGCCGGAATATGTCGGTGACGTAATGGGTTTATGCCAAGACAAGCGCGGCGTGTTTGTAGATATGACGTATTTGGATACGCGCAGAGTTAAACTTACTTACGAAATTCCGCTAAACGAAATTATTTATAACTTTTTCGACAGTTTAAAGTCCCGCACGCGCGGTTACGCCAGTTTGGACTACGAACTTAAAGGTTTTAAAACGGGCAAACTTGTCCGTATGGATATGATGTTAAACGGCGAAGTGTGCGACGCGTTAAGCATTATCGTCAACGAAGAACGCGCCTATGCAAGGGGCAGACAAATGGCGGAAAAGTTGAAGGAAGCAATCCCCCGTCAAATGTTCGAAATACCCGTTCAAGCGGCAATCGGCAGCAAAATCATAGCGCGCGAAACTATCAAGGCGCTGCGTAAGGACGTACTTGCCAAGTGCTACGGCGGCGACATTTCCCGCAAAAAGAAGCTGTTGGAAAAACAAAAGGAAGGCAAAAAGCGTATGCGTCAGGTCGGCTCAGTGTCTGTACCTAGCGAGGCTTTTATGTCTATTCTTAAAATCGACGACTAATTTTGAGAGCGTATAAGCGTCGCAATACTGCGTTCTGCTTACGTTTTTGCTCAGTCACGTACGCTTAGTACGCTCCTGTCGCAAAATCCGCACAAGCCTTGTCTTGCTCGCTTCTTCGCTCTCAAAAAAGAGATGAATAAGTATTTAAAAAGCAGAAATTACTGGACATCTATTGCGTTAAACTGCGGACTTGCGCTCAGTCCTTAGCCGAGCAACGCAGTTGCGACCGCCCTTACATATATGTCTTCGGCGTCTTTTGCCGAAACGAGCGAAGCGATGAGTTATTTTATTCGTCATTGCGAGCGAAGCGAAGCAATCCAGAATTACATTAAACTCAACCATAATTCCGCATTAAAAAAGGCGCATTCCGCATTCAAATTAATGTCATCCTGAGCTGTAAATAATATTAAATATGTCATCCTTAATTCAATTTATTTTATGTCATCCTGAGCGGCGCCGTAGGCGTAGTTTCGCCAAACGACGGCGAATGTTGCGAAGGATCTAGGAACCAATCGGAAGCTTTAATAAAGTCACATCAATTATGTATTGTGCTTTCTGTAAGTAATACAATTCCCCATAAAAAACATTAACTTGATTAATCGCTATGAAAAAAGATATTTTTAACGGAAAAATTAAAAAAGAACACGCCGGAACTGCGTTGTTTTCAATTATATTGGGAACTGTTGTATTTGCCGTTTGCGCAGTGGTGTTATTGTGCTTCGGGATGTTTTATAAGGGGTTCGAACAAAACGTAAACACTTTAATGATTGTAGCATCAGTTATATGTTTTGTGTGCGTGCCTGCGTTTCCTGCGGCTACAATAATATGCGCGCGTACTTACCCTAAACACAAGAAACTTGCTCACTTGTTGTTGAAGGATTATATGTTTGTCGAATTGCCCGACGAAAGTAAAGGACACGACGAATAGGGCATTAATATATTCATTACGCATTAAATGCTATGTCCTTAGCCTAGCAACGCAGTTGCGACCGCCAAAGTTTATGGAGCAAAGTGACAATAAACATTATTTCGACCAACTCAATATTATGTCATTTCGACCAAGTGAGCGAAGCGAACGCGTAGAGAAATCTAGGCGAGTAATACGAGCCGCACTATAAAAGAATTAATTATAAACAATCGATTACCCGTAGGGTGGGCAGACTCTTGCCCACCGCACACTGTGTCCTTTACCGTCATTGCGAGCGAAGCGAAGCAATCCAGAATTACATTAAACTCAACCATAATTCCGCATTACGCATTAAAAAATGCTCATTACGCATTCAAATTAATGTCATCCTAAGCTGTAAATAATATTAAATATGTCATCCTTAGTTCAATTTATTTTATGTCATCCTGAGCGTAACGAAGTGGAGTCGAAGGATCTAGGAACCGATCGGATGTGTTAATAAAGTTACATCAATTACGCATTGTGCTTTTTGTTAGTAATACAATCCCCCTAAAAAACATTGCTTCAATAAAGCTTATCTAAGCCTTGTGGAATTTAACGCGGACAGGCAACATAACTGAAAAAACTATGAACTCCAACTACGGCATTTATATTCACATACCGTTTTGCAAAGCGCGGTGCGGTTACTGCGCTTTTTCGTCGTGTTGCGATTATGCCTTGCAGCAGACGTATTTCGACAAACTGTTTGCGGAAATTGTCTCTCGATCCAACCGCGACGTTAAAATATCAACAATATATCTTGGCGGCGGCACTCCGTCGTCGGTCGAAAGCCATTATATTGACAAATTGTTTTCAACGCTGTCGCAGCATTTCAACCTTGCAAACGTTTCCGAAATATCCGTCGAATGCAATCCGGAAAGCGTAACGGACGAACTGTTGGTTTGTCTTAAACGCAACAATGTCAACCGATTGAGTTTCGGTTTGCAGTCGTGCAGTGACGAAACGTTAAGCAAAATAGGGCGTATTCACCGCTATGCGGATTTTGTAAACGCTTTAAACCTTGCGCAAAAGTACGGTTTTATCAACGTTAACGCCGACTTGATTATCGGTTTGCCCGAACCGTTAAATTGTTTCAAACAGTCGGTTGACACCGTAGCGCAACTGCCTTTAACGCATATTAGCGTTTACGCTTTGGAACTGCACGAAAATTCGCCCGTTTACAATTTGTGCAAAACTCATTATAACTACGATGACGATACTTTGGCGGATATGTACGATTACGCAGTTTCGACTTTGCAGCGCAACGGTTTTAACCGTTATGAGATATCCAATTTCGCAAAGCAAGGGTGTGAGTGCAAGCACAATTTAAACTACTGGAACGAAGGCAGGTACTTTGCCTTTGGAGCCGCCGCAAGCGGCTTTGTGGGGAATTGCCGTTACACAAACCCGTTTGACATTAAGGATTATATTTCTACTCCAACAGGCGCACTTCTTAAAAGCGGTGATGAACTGACACTTGACGAGCAGGCGAACGAATATGTTATGCTGCGTTTGCGTTTGGATAGCGGTGCGGACATCGACGAATTTAAACGTCGCTTTAACGCCGATTTTTTCGACTTTTTCCCCAATGCCGAACGGTTGGTAAAACAAGGCTATATTGTTGTAAACGGCAGTGGCGTACGTGTTCCGTCCGATAAACTTTATGTCGTCAACGCCATTTTGACCGAACTGCTAACATTTTAATCCAATCGCAATGGCGGGGCATTTGGCATATTACTTTGAACCGCCTTGCGGGCGAAGAAAAATTAACCAAATTGCGTATTCCGCTTGCAATAACGTTCGTCTATCGCGATTTTTCGCAAAATCAGATATACTATCACACGCATAGTATATCAAAAAGCCTACAATTTATTAGTTATTTTATATTTTTATTAAATTTACGCAAGTTTTATTTATGAAAGGCTTGCTTTTTTTATAAATTTTTGTTATATTAGTTTTAATAAAATTTATGCCGCAATTTATTATTGCGGTCTATTATGCCACCGTCAGCGAAACGGCGGCAAAAACATTGTATAAGAGGTATTGAATGAAACTTTTACAAATGAGGTATTTTCAAACCGTTTGCCAATACGGCAGTATCACTCGTGCGGCGGAGGAACTTTTTGTAAGTCAGCCGACTATTTCTTTTTGCATTAAGGAATTGGAAGACGAATTCGGCGTTAAACTTTTCCACCGCAGACATAACCGTTTGCAGCTTACGGTCGAAGGTGCTTTTTTTCAAGACAAAGTAAATTACATTTTGCAATCGGTTGATGCTCTTGCTACCCAAATGAAAGATATGGGCAACAATCACAATCACGTAAAAATTGCCGTTCCCGCAATGATTTCCACATTTTTATTTCCGCAAATGTTTAACGCATACAAATCGTTATATCCCGGTGTCGAATTGGAAATGTTGGAAACGGGATCTTTGCAAACCCGCAAACTGGTCGACGCCAACTCGGTAGATCTGGGTATAACCATTTTGGATAACGTCGTATCCGACACTTACAATATGCTGCCGTTGGTCGACACCGAACTTGTCTTTTGCGTAAGTAAAAATCATCCTTTGGCAAACCGCGAAAAAATTTCCTTTAAGGAACTTGCCGACGAACGCATTATATTGTTTAAGGCGGACAGTTATCAAAATATTTTCATCAAGCGCGCATTTTCC
Source organism: uncultured Eubacteriales bacterium (assembly GCA_948938605.1). GTDB lineage: Bacteria > Bacillota > Clostridia > Christensenellales > CAG-314 > Fimimonas. The sequence goes on along the minus strand of CARAIG010000009.1, from coordinate 11,275 downwards.
GAAGTGGGGGTTACGCCTAACATTTTACTGTATTCGTCGCAGTTGTACACAATTAAGCAGTTCTTGTCCTACGGCAACGCAGGCGCGTTCCTTTACCGTCAAGTTGCGGAAATGGACAACGACCTTGTATGTATTCCGCTGGACACTCCCATTGCGCAAAACGTGGTGCTTATTTGGGCTAAAAATACCAGTCTTTATTCCGATTCGGAAAACTTTATACAATTTGTCAAAAATTTTAATTTCAACAAGGAGTAGAATATGAACATTTGGCACGACATTTCGCGTACGCGTATCAACGCCGACGACTTTTACGCAGTAGTGGAAATAACCAAGGGCAGCAAAATGAAGTACGAGCTGGACAAGGAAACGGGTTTGCTTGTGCTTGACCGCATTTTGTATACGTCCACGCATTATCCTGCAAACTACGGTTTTATTCCCCGTACGCTTGCCGACGACGGCGACCCTATGGACGTGCTTATCCTTTGCAGCGAACCGTTGCTCCCCATAACCCTTGTGCGTTGCTATCCCATCGGCGTAATTACAATGAACGATAACGGCGCAATGGACGAAAAAATAATTGCCATACCTTTTACCGACCCTACATATAACGGCTATAAGTCCATTTCCGAACTGCCCAAGCACATTTTCGACGAAATGGAACACTTTTTCCGCGTGTATAAGGAATTGGAAAACAAACCCACGTCGGTATCGGAAGTGTACGATGTCGACAAGGCAAAGGACATAATTCAAAAGTCTATCGTCAACTACGTCGACAAAATTTTGTCTAAGCGTTAAAAGTATAATAAAATCAACAAAAATACGCTCCGCTTGCATTGGTGTTTACCAGGTGTGCGGAGCTGTTTTTTTTGCCTTTTTGCACGTACAATTATGCGCAGACACATTACAAATTAGACGATTAATATATTTTAAATATTTATATATAATAAACCTTGCAAAAAACTCGCCATAGTGCTAAAATTGTATTATGGCACAATATGAACAAAATTCAATATTTCAAGATGAAAAAGTAAACAACGTTCCCCTTGCGGAGCGTATGCGTCCCCGCGTGCTTTCGCAGTTTATAGGGCAAAAGCACCTTATATTCGACGGCTCGCTGCTTTGCCGCGCAATAAAAGCGGACAAACTGGGTAGTTGCATATTTTGGGGCGTACCCGGCAGCGGCAAAACGTCGCTAGCCAACATAATTGCAAACAGTACGGGCAGTCATTTCGAAAAGTTAAATGCGGTGTCGTCGGGCGTTGCCGACGCTAAAAAGATTATCGACGAAGCGACAAAACGCTTTAACGCTTACGGGCAAAAAACTTATTTGCTTTTAGACGAATGTCACCGTTGGAGCAAGGCGCAAAGCGACTGTATGCTGCCGGCAATCGAAAAGGGTTACATAACCTTTATCGGCTCAACCACCGAAAATCCCTATGTGTCTATGACGCGGGCAATCGTGTCGCGCTGTCGAGTGTTCGAATTTTTGCCGTTAACAAGCAGTGACGTTGTCGACGGACTTAAACAAGCGTTGCAACGCGACGTAGTGCTGTCCAAACTCAAAATAACGGTGGACGACGACGCCTATTCCTACATTGCGGAAACCGCTTCGGGGGATATGCGCAACGCGTACAATGCGCTCGAACTTGCGGTGCTTACAACCGACGTAGACGCAAACGGCGCAATACATATAACTCGTACAATTGCTTCGCAGTCAATGCAAAAAAAGGCGCTGTCGGTCGATACGGGTACGTATTACGATATGATAAGCGCATTTATCAAGTCTATGCGGGGCAGCGACGCAAACGCCGCTATGTTTTGGTTCGAACGCTTAATCGAAGCGGGTACCGATCCGTTACTTCTTGCCCGCAGGATAGTAATCCACGCGGCGGAAGACGTAGGACTTGCCGATCCGATGGCATTGCCTGTCGCAACGGCGGCTCTTACGGCTTTTCAAAATATAGGCTTGCCCGAAGGGCGCATACCTTTGTCCGAAGCGATTTTGTATATTTGCAACTGTCCCAAGTCCAATTCGGTAGTAACCGCACTGGAAGGCGCAACGGCAGCAGCAAGGAACAATCCGTCTGCTCGCGTTCCGTCCTACCTTATGGACGGCAACCACCCGCGCACAACCGAGGAAATTGACGCTCCCGCCTACAAGTATCCGCACAATTACGGCGGTTGGGTACAGCAGCAGTATTTGCCCGACGAAGTAAAGGACGACGTTTACTTTACTCCGAGCGGCAACGGGCAGGATACGGGCTGTCGTCAACCCAAAAAGAAATGACGGCGTATATCGGCATCTACTTCGTTATGCTGTGCGCACGCTCAATCACGTATGCCTAGTACGCTCATTTGCCTGTGCTCGCCTGCCTTGTATCTGCTTCTATCTATGCCGTCGCATATATATGTCCTTAGCCGAGCAACGCAGTTGCGAACGCCAATGTTTATGGAGCAAAGCGACAATAAACATTATTTCGACCAACTCCATATTATGTCATTTCGACCAAGTGAGCGAAGCGAACGCGTGGAGAAATCTAGCGTAGCGTAACTTCAAAAAAAAACAGTTACAGTTCAAGCCTACGACGAAGCCCGAATGCCATAAAATATTGAACGGAGCAAGATGTTTTATATTGTTTTTAGTCGAACAGCCTCGCTCCAAGAGTTAAACGGTCGGTGGTGATTTTAAATTTCGATTTTTGTCGCACACACAATTACGCAATTCGTACCGCCGCCGTCATTACAATGTTGTATATCATTTCGACAATTCGCCTAAAATTACGCATTAATAAAATAAGGAGTAAACGCCCCAATGACAGACAAAGCGTTTTTAACAAATTTAACTGCTAACCTTGCCGAACTCGGCGACATAACCGTCCGTCCGATGATGGGCGAATATCTGTTATATTTAAACGGCAAGTACACAGCTTGTATTTGCGACAACACGGTATTTGTAAAACTCAACAAATGCAACGCCGAACTTGTGGCAAACCTTCAACAAAAACCGCCGTATGATGGTGCCAAGCCCGCCTATATAGTGCCTGTGGACGATGTTTCCTTTTTACGCAATACCGTTCGTCAAACCTATCTCGGCACACCCGACAAAAAGAAAAAATAAAATACAATTTTAAAGGAATCTAACAATGTTTAAAACTCTCGTCCCCAACTTTGCATTTTGCAAACGGGGGGGGGTATAAGTATTTAACGGCAGTCAGTGCCGATATTCAACGTCCGCCGTAAAGTTAAGTTATGTAAGCGGTAGGTTGCCGCGGTATAATTTTTTACGGAAACAATTAAAATTAAACGGAGTGAAAACTATGATTAAACTTACAAATGTATCCAAAACATACGGCAAGTCGCAAGTAAAAGCGGTAGACAATTTGTCGTTGGAAATAAAGGACGGCGAAATTTTCGGCTTTTTAGGTCCTAACGGCGCGGGCAAAAGTACAACAATCAAAATGATTACGGGCATTTTGTCCCCTAACGAAGGTGTAATCGAAGTGGACGGCATAAACCTTGCCGACAATCCCACCCTTGCAAAGTCGTATATCGGTTTTGTGCCCGACAACCACGAAACGTACGAAACGCTTAAAGGAATGGAATATCTTAACTTTATAGGCGTAATGTACGGAGTGGAAGCCAATCTGCTCAAACAGCGCATAACCGAATATGCCGAAATGTTCCAACTAACCGACGCGCTTCCCAATATGATTGCTTCCTATTCGCACGGAATGAAGCAAAAACTTATGGTAATTGCGGCGCTTATTCACGAACCGAAAGTGTGGATATTGGACGAGCCGTTAACGGGACTCGATCCGCAAAGTGCGTACCAACTTAAACAACTTATGCGCAAGCACGCCGACAACGGCAATACGGTGTTTTTCAGTTCGCACGTAATAGACGTAGTGGAAAAAGTTTGCGACCGTATCGGCATTATAAACCACGGTAAATTGGTCGCCGTCGACACCTTGGACAACATACGCGCCGACGAAAGCGTTTCGCTCGAAAGCCTGTTCTTGACAATTACCGCAGACGGCACGCCCGTAGGGGAGTAACGCAACAATGAAAAAATATTTATCTTTAGTAAAACTGCTGTTTATTCAGCAGTATCGCGTAAAGCCCCAGCAAGGCAAACGTAAAAAGGGCGGTACAATTGCCGCTTATATTATTCTCGGCGTTTGCTTTTTACCGTTGCTTGTAGGACTGTTTTCATCAATGTATTTTTTAGGCTCTTTTAGCAAAGGTGCCGAAAATGTCGAAAATATTGCAACAATGCTTATCTTTTTGTGTCAAGGCGTTGTGTTGATGTTCGGTATACAAACGCTTATTACAAATGTATTTAGCACAAAGGACGCAGACAAACTGTTGTTTTTGCCAATGCGTTCGGCTACGGTGTTTTCGGCAAAACTTACGGTTGTTTACCTTAACGAAGTAATAACAACTGCGGTTATGATTATTGCAACGTTGCTTCCTTTCGGCATAGGCTTGTCCGCCGGTCCCGCATACTTTATTTTGCTTATTTTAGCGCTTGTTTTAATACCTATGCTGCCTATGTTTGTAGGAAGTATTGTGGCAATTCCGTTATCGGCGCTCATTTCAAAAGTAGGCAAAAACGGTGCCGTTAAAACGTTTTTGCAAATACTGCTGTTTGCAATAATAATGGTTATTTATTTGTTCGCTATGTACGAACTCGGCTTTATAGGTGCTTCGGACGATGCAACCGACATCGACAACGCACAAATGCTTTTGGAAAAACTGTCAAGTATGGGGCGGTACGCCAAATACATACATTCCGACTTTACCCTTGCAAGCGCAATGCTGGGCGTAACATTCGGAACGGTTGCGGTAAATTTACTTATAACCTTGGCGGAAAACGCTTTATTATTCGGCTTGGTATTGTTAATGGCTTTGCCGTTTTACCACAAAATGTTAACTTTGTCAGTCGAAGGGGGCAGTTCGGGACGTAAACGCAAAAAATCGGGTACTGCCGACTTGCAAGTAAAAAAGCGCGGTGTACTTAAAGAACTTATAATTACGGATATTAAACGCGTAGTACGCGAAAGTCAAATGGGCTTTCAATGTATATTGTCGTTGATTATTTTGCCTTTGATGCTTGGTTTGTTTGCCTTTGCGTTTAGTATGTCTAAGGTGGACGGCGGTAACATTTTGGATTTATTCCGCACCGAACCGCTGTATCAAGTAATAGCACCCGTTGCGTTTTTAGCGTATATGTCTTTGCTTGGTATGACAAGTAACGTTTTAGGGATCTTCCCCATCTCGCGCGAAAATAAGTCGATTTATATTATAAAGAGTTTGCCGCTCGACTTTAACAAATACTTGTTGGCAAAGGTAATTCTTTCAACATCGGCAATGGTCTTGTCCGACACGGTAACGTGCATTTTGGCAGTTGTGCTGTTGGGTATCGAGTGGTATTACGGTATACTTATGCTTGTTACAATGGCGCTGCTCTGTTTCGGCGCAATGTGCATAACGACGCTGATTGACTTAAAAAATCCAAAACTCGGTTGGACAAACTTTAACCAAAGCCTTAAAAATGCGTCCAACAGTTGGCTTGCAATGCTGGTAGGCGCAATTTGTATGGGCGCAATCGCCGTAATTGCCGCTGCGTGTATTGTAGGATACGTGTTTACAAGCGGCGGTTGGTATATGTTGATGATAATGTGGATATTGATTATCGGTTTGTCTGTCGGCTTTGCGGCGGTTTGCTACAAAATTATGACGGGTAGAGCGCGCAAGCACTTCGAAAACATCGAACCCTAAGGGCGTATAGCAGTACGTCTACGTCGTTAGGCTTACGTTTTTGCTCAGTCGTGTATGTCTAATACACTCGTGTCGCAAAAGCCTCGCCTGCCTAGTATCCGTGCCACTCTACGCCCTTAGGGTGGGTGGCGTAGAATATGTTTGCCTAGTATCCGCCCCTTTCTACGGACTTAGGGGTAGTGTATTAGGGGGGGGTATACATTTAAACAACGCATTACATATTTAAACGGTTTGTACAAAACCGCACAACACTAAAAAACTTTTCAAATTAACATAAACAGGAGTAACAATATGAAAAACGTACTTGACGTATTAAAGGAACGCGGATATGTAAAACAAGTGGTGTTCGAAGACGAACTTTACGAATTGTTAGGTAGCCAAAGCGTTACCTTCTACACGGGTTACGATCCCACAGCCGACAGTTTGCACGTAGGGCACTTTGTAACGTTAATGGCAATGGCGCATATGCAAAAAGCAGGACACCGTCCTATCGTTCTAATCGGCGGCGGCACCGCAATGGTGGGCGATCCGTCCGGACGTACGGATATGCGCAGTATGATGACTAAGGAAACTATCCAACACAACGTCGACTGTTTCAAAAAGCAAATGTCCCGTTTTATCGACTTTTCGGACGGCAAGGCAATCATTGCTAACAATGCCGATTGGTTGTACAACCTTAATTATATTGACTTCTTGCGTGAAATAGGCACTTGTTTTTCGGTCAACCAAATGCTTACCGCCGAGTGCTTTAAGCAACGTTTGGAAAAGGGGCTTAGTTTCCTTGAATTTAACTATATGTTAATGCAAGGATACGACTTTTTGGAATTGAACAACCGTTACCACTGCGTGCTTCAAGCAGGCGGCGACGATCAATGGAGCAATATGCTTGCGGGCGCCGACTTAATCCGTCGTAAAACGGGTAAAAAGGCGTACGCGCTTACTTTTTCGCTGCTTACCACAAGCGAAGGTAAAAAAATGGGCAAAACGGCAAAAGGCGCCGTTTGGCTCGATGCTAACAAAACATCCCCGTTCGATTTCTTCCAGTATTGGCGTAACGTCGAAGATGACAGGGTTGCAACTTGTATGAAGTTGCTCACGTTTATGGATTTGGACGAAATTGCCACTTTAACGGCGCACAGCGACGAACGTATGAACGCGGCAAAGGAACGTTTAGCATACGAAGTTACGGCAATAGTGCATGGCAAGGATGTGGCAGACGAAGTATTAAAGCAAGTAAAAGCGTCGTTCAGTTTGGACGTAAACAATATGCCTACGGCAGAAATATCCCAACCTTCCAACATTGTAGATATACTTGTTAAATGCGGACAATGCAAGTCCAACGGCGAAGCAAGACGTCTTGTTGAAGGGGGCGGTGTGTCCGTCAATGACGAAAAAATCACGTCGCATACCTGGGCGTTGCCCGCCGAAGTTTTGTCTAAGGGCGAGTTTGTACTCCACAAGGGCAAAAAGGTTCACTTGCGCGTGATAATAAGGTAACGTCTATAAAAAAAAACAATCAACTATGTCCCCAGCCGAGAGCGAAGCCCGAACGCCAACGCCGTCTTTTGGCGGTTATCCTGAACGATGGCAAAGCAGTAGACCTGATACTATATGTCCTCAGCCGAGCGAGCTTGCGAGCGAACGCCAATGTTTATTCTCGGAACAGAAAATGCTTGCTTGCAAGGACATTTTTGTGATGCCGACAAAGTGTGCAATACTCGTTATTGTGCACAGAGACGATAAACACTGTCCTGAACGGATATTTCTTTATATGTCATCCTGAGCGAACGCAGTGAGTCGAAGGATCTAGAAACCTTTATATGAAAGAATACATAACAATCGCTTCCGACGAAGTAACCATCGAAAACGTAATAGAAAAGTCGCGGTTTATCGCTTCCGCCGTACACGTAGACACAGTCGAACAAGCGGTGGAGTTTGTCGAGCAAAAGCGCAAACGGTACTACGACGCAACGCACAACTGTTATGCGTATATAGTTGGGAACAAAGCAAAGTTTAGCGACGACAACGAACCGCAGGGAACTGCGGGGCTACCTATGTACGAATGTATTGAAAACAACAATTTGGATTTTGTCTGTGTAGTCGTTACCCGTTATTTCGGCGGGGTAAAACTCGGCGCAGGCGGGCTGGTGCGCGCGTACAGCGGTGCGGTTGCCGACGTTTTAAAACGGGCGGAAAGGGTCACAATGCGCTTGTGCAGGACGGCGGAAGTTACAATCGATTACTCGCTTCTTAAAACTTTGCGTAGGGCTTTACAAGGCGTCGCAATCGAGCAAAATGTTGATTTTGCCGATAAAGTAACCCTGCATTACTTGTTTTTGAGCGAATCGTGCAATACTATTTGTAACATAGTATCTCAAAATACACTTGGACAGGGCATTTTGAAGTTAAATGGGCAAGTTTTATGTCCGTATGAAATAAAGGAGTAAATTAGCAGCATATGTCTAAATCCGTTTTAAAGGGCGCAACGTTGCTTGCGCCGCTGCCGGTTGTTATGGCAACCGTAGGTGACAATGTCAATTCCAACATTATTACAATTGCTTGGACAGGGGTTGTGTGTTCGCAGCCGCCCCGCGTGTATATTTCGGTACGTCACGAACGGCACAGTTACGAAATGTTAAAAAAGTCGGGCGAATTCGTAATAAACTTTGTGTCCGAAAATTTGCTTGCTTCGTGCGATTATTGCGGTATCCGCAGCGGACGGGACATCGACAAGTTTGCCGAAATGAAGTTGACTAAACTTCCCGCTAACGAAGTGTCCGCTCCGTTAATTGCCGAAAGTCCCATCAATATGGAATGTAAAGTTTTCGACATTTTGAATTTAGGCTCTCACGATATGTTTCTTGCCGACGTCGTAGCAATACACGTTGACGACGAATTAATGGTCGACGGCAAAATCGATTACAAAAAGGCAAAACTCGTCAATTACCAACACGGCGAATACTACGCGACGGGTAGGCACTTGGGACGCTTCGGTTATGCCGCTCAACGCAAGTTTATTGCTAAGTACGGCAAGGGAACCGATGTTGACGTAACAAAAGTAAAAACTTTAAACAAACGTAAAACAAAGTAGAACTATGAATTTGCAAAACCTTAATTCCGCGCAGCTTGAAGCGGTATGTGCGCCATTGGCTCCCGCATTGGTGCTTGCGGGCGCGGGCAGCGGCAAAACGCGCGTGCTTACAAACAGAATACTTTATTTAGTTACCGAATGCGGCGTCGATCCGTCGCAAATTTTGGCAATCACATTTACAAATAAGGCAGCTAACGAAATGAAGCGCAGGCTGTACGACTTTAACTGTCGCGCGGGATATATGCAAGTATCCACAATTCACTCTTTTTGCGCGCGGGTTTTGCGTGCCGAAGCAAATTACGTCAGCCGCAGTTCGTCCTTTTCCATTTATACGGAAGAAGAAAAGCGCAACGTTTTAAAGAAAATCGTCAAGGATGTGTTCGAAGACGCCGATTCCAAAATGGCAGACGTTTTTTCCGACAGCATTTCGGACATCAAAAACAAAGCGCCCGAACTGCTCGATGGCGACTTGGCAGACAATTCCGACGGCTATCTTAATGACGAATTGGACAAGTTGTCCGACGCTTGCGACGGTGCAACCCGTACCGATTTAGTAAAAGTAATTAACGAATACACTCAAAAAATGGCGCAAAACAACGCTATGGATTTTGACGATTTATTGTATTACACGCACAAACTTTTTGTTTCTTTCCCCGAAATTCTCGAAAAATACCGCGATATTTACCGTTATATCCTTATTGACGAATTTCAGGATACAAACAAAGTGCAATATCAAATTTTTAAAATGCTGGGGCAAAAGTACCGCAATATTTTTGTAGTAGGGGATGACGACCAATCTATTTACAGTTGGCGCGGCGCCGAAGCTAACAATCTGCAAAAATTCCAAAAGGATTTTCCCGACTGCAATTTATTCAAGTTGGAGCAAAACTACCGTTCTACAAAGCGCATTTTGGATGTCGCAAACGAAGTAATTTCCTACAACGTAAACCGTTTTGACAAGGTACTTTGGACGGAAAACGAACAAGGGGTAAAAACGCAGCTTTTCAATGCTTTTAACGAACGGGACGAAGCGTATTATGTCGCCGAACAGATACAAAATCTGCGTGCAATGAACCCTTCGTATAAGTATCACGATTTTGCCGTGCTAATGCGCGTAAATGCCTTATCCCGCAGTTTCGAACAGCAGTTTCAGCAAAGCCGAATACCATACAAAGTGTTCGGCGGATTTAAATTTTTCGAGCGTAAGGAAGTCAAAGACGTGCTTGCATATATGCGGCTTGCGCACAATCCGTACGATAGCGAAGCCTTTGTAAGGGCGTTAAACGTACCTGTACGCCGCGGAATAGGGGACGCGACCGTCGACAAACTACGCAATTTGTCGGCGGAATACGCTTGTCCTATGCTGGAAGTTATTTCCGACGAGCGCAATCTCGAACTGCTCGGCAAGTCGGCAATTGCAAAGCTTACATCGTTTTACAACGTCATTGACGACTTGCGTAAAGTAGCGCAAACCGACACTGTTTCTAACTTTGTTTCGTATTTGCTTAACAAGTTGGAATTTCGCAAGGTCTATGCCGATTCGGGCGAAGACGAGCGCGCTTTAAATATCGACGAACTCGAAGCGTCGGTACGCGAATTTCAACAGACAAATCCTAACGCCACATTGCAGGACTACCTTGAAACAGTCAGTCTTGATAACGACGTCGACGACCAAAACAACGCCGATTTCGATTACGTAACGATAGCCACAATTCACGCCGTAAAAGGCTTGGAATACAAAGTTGTCTTTGTTGTCGGGCTTGAAGAAGGTATCTTCCCCGGCAGCCGCGCCACGTATTCCTTCGAAGGTATGCAGGAAGAACGTCGGCTTATGTACGTAGCGGTCACGCGCGCGGAAAAGCGTTTATACCTTACCAAAACCAACAGCCGTTTTTTGTGGGGACAGTACAAGCGCAACGCTCCTAGCAAGTACTACCGCGAAGTGGAAAAGTTTCTAGCTCCCCCAAGATCGGTCGCTTCCGAACGGCAGTTATCCGACGATGCGTTTTTGGATAAACTTAACAAAACCGAACCGCTGCAAAAAGCCCCCAATCAAGGCAAAAGCAGTGCGGAAATTAAAAAGTACAAAGTAGGGCAAAAAGTTAGGCACAGCACTTTCGGCGTAGGTATGATACTTATGATTAAAGGGGATGTTGCCGATATTGTGTTTGAAAATGCGGGGAAGAAGTCTTTAAATCTCAAATTCGCCCCTATTGAGTGTGTATAAAGGGGCATCTACTGCGTTAACCGTCGGCAATGCCCTAAGTCGTGTACGTCTAAGTACACTCCTGTCGCAAAAATCTGCATCCGCCGAGTCTTGCTCGTTTCTCTGGGTTCAAGTGTAATTAGGTAGTCATCTTGCCTTGCATCTGCCCCTTTCTACGCACTCAAACATTGGTAAAT
>CARAIG010000008.1 GCA_948938605.1 uncultured Eubacteriales bacterium | reverse complement strand
TCGGTAGAACCTTTACTGAACCCCGCGACTATCGCGGGGTTTTCGTATACAATAACGGCGAAATGCAAAAACGCATTTCGCCGTTTTAAATTCGTTATTTTTTCACTTCGGTGAAACTACCGCCTTGACGCAAATAATACTTTACCGACACCTTGCTATTGGTTATTTTGCAAACAGCAATATCGTAATCGGGATTGTCGTTAAATTCCACCACCATATCGCCTGCAGAAGCGACACTGTTAAATTTGGAATCCAACAAAGACACTTCGTTAATTACAAATTTAACGTTTTCGCTGTAAGTTGCCTTTGCGTTTTCCAACGTAGTACCCCATATGCCGCCTGTTTGATTGTCGTTTAACGAACCGAAAGTCGTTGAACCGTAACCGGTAGCGACAATGTCAGGATTAAAGAAAAACAGCAATTCAGCCGCAATACTGGAATCGACGTCGATAAGACCTAATTGTTCGAGCCTTTCTGCTTTTGCCGAGTCGGAAGACGTAGGCGTCCAGGGATGTCCTTTATAGTAATATACGTAACCGTCGCCGTATATTGCTTTTGTTGCGGCAACATATCTTTCGAAGTCTGCTTCGTTATTTGTACGGGTGCCTAGTATTACCATAGCGGTTTTATTTTCCTGAGCTGCCTTTTCAAATACGTTATCGCCGAACTTATACAACGATTTGACGTGCTGCTTGTCCGCTTCGCTTAACGCATTTAACAGTGTGTACAAATTAACCACTTCTATTTTACCTTGTTCGGTAAGTTCGTTTACATATTGCTTTATAGTGGTATTCGTTGTTTCGTCATTGCCTGCAAAATATGCGCGCGTTAAAATAATTTTAACATTCGGTTCTTCCTTTAACATAGGTAAAACCCATTTTTGCGTACGTGCCGTAGCAATAGGAATACTTATCAAGTTATTGTACCCGTCGGGATTGTTTGCATCCCACAAATCCTGTTTAAATTCGTTGTATTCCGCAACCATTTTATTGTAATCGCTCAATGCCGTATCGGTAGTATACAACGATTCGAATACCGAATTAGACGCAGTACCGTCGGTCAACAACGTTACATCGTAATTACTTGTAGGAATACGGTTAAGATAAGTTGCTTCCAACCAGAAAAACGGGTGATAGTCGTTTACGTAAAAGTGGAACTTCGAATTTTTGTTCATTTCGTAAAGTTCGCCTACCCATTTGCTCGTTTCGTAGTACATTTTGGAAGTATTGTCACCCAAGTATCCTGCCATAACGTCCAACGTAGACATAGGTATAAGATTTACGTTTTCGGGCATTTCCTTATAATTCCACGCGGCTCCGCGTTGAAGCCAAACAAACGTAGGAATACTGTAATTGTCCGTTATTTCGCCCATACGCAACGAAAACAACGTAACAGGCATAGTAGCCACTAGCGGAGCTATTACATATTCGTCGGTAAATACGCTTACTTCGGTTGTTTTAGACGATGAATTTACATTGTTGTACACAGTGACTTCAACGGTATTTTTGCCGTAACTTGCGCTAAGGACGGTACTCCCCTTAGCAATCAGCGAAGCGTTGGCAATGGTTATTTGGCTGTCGGTAATTCCGTTGGATTTTTTGATAGTTATATCCACTTTGGAAGCTGCGCCGCCGCTTGTATTCCATTCAACTTTTATCCGTTGTTCTTTGTTTACTTGGTTTACGTTAATGCTGTCAAGCAAAATGCGTTCTCTGCGGGATAATGCTACCCCCCCCCATACAGACAAACCTATAATGGCAGCCAATAAAACCGAGCCTAAAACAATCAGTACTATTTTCGTCTTTTTCGTCAACTGTTTTTTCATCATAGTCATTTTCCTTTGGTATATTATATTTGAGCCGCAGTACCCCAACACGTAAAGTTAAATTATACGTTCGGGTACAATACTGTAAGCCGATTTCAGCATCGCATTACTACTGTTAATTTTTAGTAAATGCAATTTTGCCGGAGCGGACGGTAACGTAAACAGTATCGCCTTTGTTCACTTGTCCCCAAAGCAGTTGTTCGGCAAGGGCGTCTTCCACTTCGCGCTGAATTACACGCTTTAACGGACGCGCGCCGTACTGTTTGTCGTAACCCGACTGAGCAAGCAACTTAATGGCTTGATCGGTAAAACGCAAATTAATTGTGCCCTGTAAACGTTTATGCAAACCGTAGCACAGCAATTCGGCTATCTTTTCCGCTTCCGCCTCGCTTAAATAATCGAAAACCACTATTTCGTCCAAACGGTTTAAAAATTCGGGACGAAAAAACTTTTTAAGCGAACGCTCGACGTTATCGTGCATATTGGCATAATCGTCTTGTTTGTTTACAAATCCCAAATTCGTACCCGCATCGGATACGCCTATATTACTGGTAAGTATTATTACCGTATTGCGGAAGTCTATTGTTTTCCCGTGCGAATTGGTAAGCCTGCCTTCGTCCAAAATTTGCAAAAGTAAATTAAATACGTCAGGGTGCGCTTTTTCGATTTCGTCAAACAGCACCACCGAATAAGGCTTGCGTTGAACTTTTTCGGTAAGGTAACCGCTTTCCTCGTAGCCTACGTAACCGGGCGCAGTGCCGATAAGTTTGCTTACAGACTGCTTTTCCATATACTCCGACATATCTATCCTGATAACTTCGCTATCCGAACCGAACAGACATTCGGACAACGCCTTGGCAAGTTCGGTTTTACCGACACCGGTAGGTCCCACAAATACAAAACTGCCGATAGGCTTGTTGGGATCTTTAAGTCCCGCCCTTTGACGGCGTACGGCGCGGGATACCGCTTGCACCGCTTGCTTTTGCCCTATTACGCGAGCGGACAGTTCTTCTTCGAGATGAACCAACTTGTCCTTTTCCTCCCGCGACAGTTCGGCAACCGGTATGCCCGTCATTTCGGACACGACAAGTTGAACATCGGGAGCGGTAAGTTGACATTTAAGCTGTTTGCGCTTGTTTTCGTAATCGAACTGAGCGTGTTCGAATTCGTTGCGCAAATCGTCAAAACGGCGTTGAAGATAGTTGATTTGCTCCAATTCCTGAGCGGGAGTTTGGTCGAGTTTACGCTTAACGGACTTAACTTCGTTGCCTAATTCCACCAAGCGGGCAGGTACGGCATAAGCAGAGATTTTAAGTTTACTGCACGCTTCGTCGATAATATCGAAAGCTTTGTCGGGCAGATAACGGTCGGTAACGTAACGTACCGACATATTAACGGCGGCTTCGACCGCTTCGTCGGTAATCACGACGCCGTGGTGATCCTCATACTTGCCTTTCACGCCCTTAATTATTTGTATAGCCAATTCCTTGGACGGTTCTTCCACCATTATCGGTTGAAAGCGGCGTTCCAATGCGGGGTCCTTTTCGATATACTGACGGTATTCCCTTGTAGTCGTTGCGCCTACTATGCGCAGTTCGCCCCGCGCTAATGCGGGTTTAAGTATTTCCGCTGCGTTCAACGTTCCGTCGCCAGTTCCGCCTGCGCCCACCATATTGTGAATTTCGTCTATAAACAATATAACGTCGCCCATAGACACAACCTTGCCTATCAGTTTGGTTAAACGTTCCTCGAAATCGCCGCGGTAACGGGTGCCTGCAACCATACCTGCTATATCCAACTCGATTAAACGTTTGCCTTGAAGTTCGGCAGGGACGTGTCCTTCGGCTATGCAGCAAGCAAGCCCTTCGACGACGGCGGTTTTGCCGACTCCCGCTTCCCCTACCAAAACGGGGTTGTTTTTGGAACGGCGAGTCAAAGTTTGAATTACCCGTTCAAGTTCCATATCCCGCCCTATAACGGGGTCATACGCTCCCATTGCGGCGCGTTCGGTTAAATCCACTCCGTACGGAAGCGCGCTTTCCTCGTCCTTTTCGCGAGTAAAACTGTCCCCCGCCGTTACGGTTTGAAGCTGCTTTTCCTGCTGGGGCGGCTGCGTTGCGCCGTCGGTTTTGCACCACTTAATCAACCTGTCGCCGTTGGGAATGTTTGCCAAAACGTAATTCATAAATTTGTTGGAATCGCTGCCCCGTTCGCTAAGCAAAAAATCCAGTTTGCTGCGGGCGTATGTTTCCTCCATAGAAAGCATTGCTATAAGCACGTGTATGCAATTGACGCAAGTGTCCCCTATAACGTCGGCAATTGCCGCCGCCGACGAATTGAGATATGTAATTTCGGGCGAATCGACAAGTACGCCGCCGCTCCCCTTTGCCTTAGGCTCCAAGTTAAGTTCGTTAAGTCCGAATTCGTTTAAAAAACGTTTTGCTTCGTTGTCCACAACCGACATCGCATATAAAACGTGTTGACATTCCAAATGCGAAGCCTTTTTACTGCGTGCGAACATCGAAGCAAATTCGTATACGTCTTGTAATGTTTTTGATTGCATAACTACCTTCCCGAACGCCAAAGCGTATATATGTAATTATTGTACCAAAAATTAAAAAGTTTTTCAACAATATTACAAGACTTATAATTGTTTACGCTGATTTTTTTGCGAATATCTCGTTGCTAACCGCCAAATTTCGTGTACGACAGTCGGCAAACACGACAAAGCTATTGCTACAAAGTACATCCATACGGGCATAAGCGTCAACCCGAATATGTTTTGGAATACGGGTACGAACGCAACGATACCCACTAACGCCAATGACGCAAACAAACTGATTGCCATAAACTTAGTTATGCCTTCGCGGAAAATTCCGGCGTGATTGCGCATTTCCAATACGTAAATAAGTTGTGAAACCGACAATATAAGGTAAGCCATTGTCCGAGCGGTATCGCCGTTATACGTGTTACCTATTGCGTAACCTGCCAATGTCGCCGCCGCAAAAAACACTCCGCCTACCGCAACGCGTTTACCGCCGCCGCCCGTAAAAAACGTTTCGTCCTTGCCCTTTGGCGGTCGGTTCATTACGTCTTTGTCCTGTTTGTAAATTCCTAACGCCAAACCCGGCAAGCCGTCGGTTACAAGATTAATCCACAGCAATTGCATTGCCGACAACGGCGACACATTCCAAATTAACAACGCAAAAAACACCGACAGAACTTCGCCTATGTTACACGTCAAAAGGTACGTGACCGATTTTTTAATATTTTCGTAAACGCTGCGCCCCAATGACACCGCCGTAACGACCGTAGCAAAATTGTCGTCGGTAAGTATCATATCCGAAGCGTCTTTAGCCACTTCCGTTCCGCTGCCCATAGCGCAGCCGATATCGGCTTTTTTAAGTGCAGGAGCGTCGTTTACTCCGTCCCCCGTCATTGCAACGACTGCTCCTGCGCTTTGCCAAGCGGAAACTATCCTTAGTTTATCCGCAGGCGTCACACGCGCATATACGGCAATTTTACTTACGTTATGCGCCAATTCGTCATCCGAATAACTTGCCAATGTTTCGCCGTCTATGGCAAGGTCATCCACTCCCAGTATACCTATGTTTTTAGCAATTTCCTTTGCGGTATCGAGATTATCGCCAGTAATCATTACGGGGCGGATTCCCGCCGACTTACAAACGGCTACGGCATTTTTTGCTTCGGGGCGGGGAAGGTCGGCAATGACAAAAAGCCCCACTATATTTAACCGCTGTTCAAGCGCCGCAGACCGCAAAAAATTGTGATCAGTTTCAATTACCGACAACGCTAATACACGTAAACCTTTTTGCGAATAAAGTTTGCTTTGCTTTGCAAAAACGTCGTAGTTACCAGCGTGCTTCATCGCTTCGATACTGCCCTTGGTAACGACATAATATTTACCGTCGGCTTTTACTACCGTCGTCATCAATTTGCGGTTGCTGTCAAAGGGAATTTCGTACAGTCTTACAGGCTGCAAACTGCGTTTGGCAACCGACGTTACGGCTACTTCCGTAGGGTCGCCCAGCCATTGGTTTTCGGCATTTAAAACGGCGTCTGAGCACCAACAATACTGTTCCAGCAAACTATTCACCTTGCCGATATTTTCCGCTGTAACGTATTGTACGCCGTCAAATACGCCTATTAAGGTCATTTTGTTTTGCGTAAGAGTACCTGTTTTGTCACTGCATATAACGGTTGCGCTGCCTAACGCTTCCACTGCCGTAAGCCGTTTTACCACCGCATTTTTGCTTGCCATTTTTTCAATGCCCTTTGCCAATACAACCGTAACTACGGCGGGCAAACCTTCGGGTATAGCCGCCACCGCCAATGACACCGAAGTAAGCAAAACGTCAATAAAAACCGACGTTAAAGTGTCCCCTTGCGACATACGTTTTACGCCCTTTACAAAGCCTATTACCAGTACGGCAATACATACGGCAAGGCACACTATTCCTATCACTTTGGACAACTGTTTGAGTTTTTGCTGCAACGGCGTTAACGCATTTTGAGCATCGGCAAGCATACCTGCGATTTTACCCAATTCGGTTTGCTTGCCCGTTGCGGTAACTTCGGCAAAACAACGACCTTTCGTAACCAAACTTCCGCTGAAAATTTTATTGACGTCTTTTACCGTCGAGCCTTGTACGGCGGTTTTGCCTATGGGTTCACTTTCCCCCGTTAACGCCGATTGGTTGACAAAAAGGGACTCGGCAATTAACGCCTTGCAGTCGGCTGTAATTACGTCGCCCGCTTCGAAGCAGCAAATGTCGCCCACAACCAATTGCGAACTGTCAATTACCGTTATTTTGCCGTCTCGGCAAACTTTGGTTTTGGGCGAAGTTAACTTTTTAAGGGCTTCCAACGACTTTTCGGCGCGGTATTCTTGGACGGTACCTAAAACGGCGTTTGCAATCACTATTGCCGCTATAATTATAGGTTCCAGCAAATCCGCTTTGTCCCCCGAATAAATCGCCATACCCAACGACAACGCCGCAGCAACCAACAGTATAATTATCATCAAGTCGGCAAATTGCGACAAAAACTTACGTAAAAAACTCTTTTTTACTTTATCATCTGCAATGTTCAATCCGTTTTGTTTAAGGCGTATTTCCGCTTCGTTTTGAGTTAAACCTTTTTTTAAAATATCTTCCTGCCGTATCAAACAATTAGTCCTCGCAATAATTTATTTCCGTATAAAATAAAAACCGACAAAATACAAACTGCCCTAAGGATAGTTCGGATTATTGTCATATGCTAAATTATATGTACAAGCAGATATTTAAATGCTTAATGAAATTCAATAAAACAGTTTAAATCGGGCTTATGCGGTTTACAAAATTTTAATTATCCGCTACCAACAAATAATTTACCGTCCCAAAAACAATTATTTTTACAAATCCGCAAAATTGTGATATAATAATTACTATGCTAAAAAACTTTGACAAAACAAATACGGACAACGTAAAAGTAATAAGCAACTTCCATACGCACAACTATCTGTGCGGTCACGCATTCGGCACTGTTGCCGATTACGTAAAGGAAGCGGTAGCAAACGGATACAAAACGATTGGCATATCCGACCACTTTTCGTCGCACAACGACCGCGAACCTGTATACATCGATTGGAACACGTTGGAATCCGACTACTTGCCGCAATTTAACGAAGCCAACAAACTGTACGGCGACAAAATCGAAATACTTAAAGGCGTGGAAGTTGCCTACTACGACGGTGCGTTCGAGTATTACCGCAAACTACGCGACAAATTAGATTACGTTGTGTTAGGTCAACACGGCTATATGCTTAACGGTCGCCGTCAAAACTCTTTTTTTGACGGCAACGACGAAAAAAACGTGATAGCGTATTGCAATCACGCCGTTAATGCTATTAAAACGGGGTTATTCGATATTTTTGCTCACCCCGACGTAATTTGTTACAACAACCCCGCCATTACCCAACATATACGCGAAGCGTTTGACTTTATGATACGCACCGCCGTTGAACATAACGTTATTGTGGAATTAAACGCAAACGGAATACGAAACGCACGGTTCAGTTACCCTACCGATTTGCTTGTCGAAATGTGCCAAAAGCACAACGCAAAAGTCGTAATATCGTCCGACTGTCACGTGCCCAAAGAACTGTGCGACAACTACGTAATAAAACTGTACGCCTACGCAAAGCAAAACGGGTTAAATGTTTTGGACGACATAAGATAAATTTATTTATCAGATCGGAAGAGCACACGTCTGA
>CARAIG010000007.1 GCA_948938605.1 uncultured Eubacteriales bacterium | reverse complement strand
CTTATTCCACTTACGTTGGGGAGCGCATCCCCAACATCCCCCGCTAGGACGCAAAGTTCGGTACACGCCCGTACTTTGCGGAATTTGATTAACATTTTTTATTGCCGACCACATGTGCGACGGAAACTGAACGCAGTCGCTACGCTTTGTGCTAGCAGTTCTTTATCCGTCGCGGTCGGACTTAGGAGTTGCGCCAACACGGCGCGCCTTATTCCACTTACGTTGGGGAGCGCATCCCCAACATCCCCCGCTAGGACGCAAAGTTCGGTACACGCCCGTACTTTGCGGAATTTGATTAACATTTTTTATTGCCGACCACATGCGCGACGGGAACAAAAATTAACAGGAAGTAATTTTGAGAAAGTATGAAAACTAAAACCCCCATTTGCGATTTTATCAAAAAATATAACGAGCAAAAATATGCCCGCTTCCATATGCCGGGACACAAAGGCAAAAACATACTCGGATACGAACAAAGCGACATTACCGAAATTTTAGGAGCAGACAGTTTATACGAAGCGAAAGGCATAATTGCCGAAAGCGAAAAGAACGCCGCCGAACTGTTTGGAACGCAAAAAACGCTTTATTCCGCCGAGGGTTCGTCACTGTGTATTCGCGCAATGCTGTACCTTATTGCCGCCCACAGTCAAAATGAAGGGCGCAGACCGCTTGTTGTGGCAACGCGCAATGCGCACAAGGCTTTTGTGCTTGCCGTATCCCTGTTAAATATAGACGTCGCTTGGTTGGAAAGCGAAACGGAAAATAACGGCTTGTGCAGTTCGTTCGTTTCGGCGCAAGGACTGGACAAAGCACTGTCGAGTTTGCCCACACCCCCTACCGCCGTATACATCACGTCGCCCGACTATTTGGGCAACATTGCAGACATTGCAGGACTAAGCAAAGTTGCGCACAAATACAAAAGTTTGCTACTTGTAGACAATGCACACGGCGCATATTTAAAATTTTTAGACAACAATATGCACCCAATTGACAACGGTGCGGATATGTGTTGCGATTCGGCACATAAAACTTTACCTGCGCTTACGGGAGCGGCATATTTGCACATAGGCAAAAAAGCGCCCGCTTACCTTGCAGAAAATGCGCGGCTTGCAATGGCAATGTTCGGCTCTACCAGCCCAAGTTATTTAATACTTCAATCGCTAGACAGCGTTAACGGAATGCTGTTTGACGGTTATCAAGACAATATCCGCGGCGCTGCTTCCAGACTAAGTTACAATAAACGTAAAATGGAGCAAAAGGGTTGGACTTTTGCAAAAATCGACGAACCTTTAAAACTTACGGTAGACGCACGCGAAAACGGCTACGACGGAAATAAACTTGCTAAGTTGTTAATTTCCGCCAAGGTAATGCCGGAATATTACGACCACGACTACATTGTGTTGATGGTTTCAGGCGAAACGGGTTACGAAGACCTAAACGCATTGCAAAACGCATTAAACGCAATCCCCATAAAAAAGAAACAAATTAAGCCTACTTTTAATGTACCGCACAACGCAGTAATGTCAATGAAAGAAGCATTGACAAAGCCGTCAAAAACGGTAGCCGTATCCGAAGCGGACGGTTGCGTGCTTGCTTGCCCTACTGTAAGTTGCCCGCCCGCAATACCTATACTGTTCGGCGGCGAACAGATAACCCCCGAAGCAATTGAAATGTTTACTTACTACGGTATAAAGGAAGTTAAAGTTGTGGAATAAACCCCATACACTATTACGTTTAATTCAAATAATTTATGTGAATTTAAAAGGCGCAGAAATCTAAATTCTGCGCCTTTTGCATACGGATTAAATATATTTTTACAAATAATTTAACTGTTTTTTAAACATTACGCCACCTTAGTTACTTTTGTTCCGTCGTAGCAGTAAAGGTGTCCGTCAAACGATTGGCTTTGCATAGGATAATCGTCTGTATACGAAACTTGCGATTGCAAGAAATACAGTTTGCCTCCCGACATAACCATAGAGTGCGCCGACTTATCGGCAATTTTTTTGGTTTGTCCCGTTGCTATTGTATATTCGAATACGCCTGTATTTTGCGATGATTTAGACGAATAATAAATTTTACCGTCAGCAGCAAACATATAAGTTATATCCACATTGTTTACAAGCGTTTGAGCGTTGCTTCCGTCTAAATCGCACACTTTAAGTTCGTTAACATCCTTTGCTATCAAACCGCTACCGACGGCGGCATAATAGTAAATTTTATTATTAACAATAACAAAACTTAAAGCACGCTGCAAGTCGGTTTTGTCCTTGTCGCCTATTGTAAACGAATCCACGTTGCGATATCCCGTAGCAGGATTCATAATGAAATAGAATGTATTGCCTATTTTGTATAATGCCGTCGTATCAGGGCTTGCGTTGGCCTTTTTGTAAAGTTCAACTTCGTTTGCGCCGTCTAAGTCCATTTGAATAATGGAATTGTTGCCCGCCGTTACTCTTACGCAATATATCTTGTCGCCTTCGAATATCAAATTGTCGACACGTTTGGAAGTTATTTTTGTAATTTCGTTTGTGGACAAGTCCATACGGAACAAAGCGTAATTTGTAAGAATGTATGTGCTGTAATACATATAGTCCTTACCGTCGTAACTGTAAAACGATATGTTGGAAACACTGTCTGCCAATACTTTAAACTTAGACCTTGTATTAGGATTATACTTGTACAAGCAACCGTTATCCAAAGGATTTGTAAAGTAAATTTCCCCTTTGAACTCGCCAAGTTGCGAATAGCCCGTCAAAACAGTGTCGTCAACCACTTGGAAATTAGCCATTAAGTCGACTTCGTTGTTGCCGTCGATGCTGTTTTTATAAAAGTGCTTATTGTACAACCTGTAATAATACAAGTTTGTTCCGTCGCTTGTTAAAGACGAATAACCGTCGTTATCTGCGGCAGACATAACTTTTGTACCGGGCATACTACTGTCCGAAGTCAAAGCTGCGCTGACCTTGTAAATACCGTCACCGAATATATTAGACGTTATTTTGTCATTGTTTATGTAGTAAATGTAACTGCCTACTTTTGTAAGATATTTGCCCGAATCTGTTGTCAACTTAACTTCGGTACCGTTTGCTATATTGTACTTTGTAACTGCCGAAGCAATGCCTGCGCCTGCAACCACCGTCTTTGTGGAATTGAAATACAAATTGCTTCCGTCGGTAATAATGTAAGATACTTTTTCGTCCTTTTTGTCACCGCGCAATTGAGTACCTTGCGCATTGTTAGCCGTAACGGCTATACGGTAAAGTTTGCCGCCATCGGACTTGTTGGAATAGTAAATATATCCGTCCGCATAAGTGAGATATTCCGCTTTGTCCGCAACCAATCTTACAGGTTCGGCATCCGAACCGTCCAGGCTTAATTTGTAAATGCCGTTTTGGTCGGTGTTAAACAACTTGTTTACCGCATAATATACGGAAGTTCCGTCGGTTGTAAGATATTCGCCGCTAACAGATGCTAACGTAGAAGTTTGCGCACCGTTGTAATTTTTAATTACCTTACTAAACAGACTTGTGCTAAAATAATATATGTCGTTGTTTTCGGCAAACATATAATTAGGGATATCGTTGCTGATTTTTACTACGTTACTTCCGCTAACCTTATACAGTTTGTTGTCGTCCAAATTATTTTGGAAATAAATAGTGCCGTTAGACGTTACAACACTGAATAATTGTTCTTCGGTAGACTTAATTGTCAGTTTTGCGGTTAGTTCCTTAGTATTGTAATTTTTACCGCTTAACACGCATTTAACTGTGTATTCGCCTACTTCCGATACTTCATCGACTTGTTCACCATTGTAATAGTAAGTTGCCGTAACTCCCGACGGGATATTACCCACTACTTGCAAACTGTGCGGCAACGAATCGTACTCGACGGAGTCGTTGGACAATTCCGCAACTATGTCCGCCTTGTTGATAACCCAAGCGCAATTGTCAATTTGCGGGGCGTTGTAATTGACTGCATCGTAACTAAGCGTTGCGGTTGCAGTATACGAACCGGCATCGGTTTTAGAGTTGTTGCTGTACGATTTTACCGTAATGCCCGCGGGCAATCCCGTAAGCGATACGGTTTTAACTTCGCCGTCATAGGTGTAGGCTTGCGAATAATCCCACGCGACGTTGGACACATCGTAATTAATTTTGTTGATTTTAAGCGTTGCGGTTAGTAACAAGGTGTTGTAACCTGTGCAAGTTATTGTAGCCTTGACATTGTACACGCCTGCATTTGTGCCTTTGTTGCTTTCGTAACTTACATTTGCGCCTTGGGGCAATGTTCCGTTAACGGTTAATTCGTGTTCCTGTCCGTCATAGTCTACCGTAACGTCGGCAAGCGTAACGCCTGTAATTTCCGCACCGTTAATTTTCCAATTGCAATCGGCAATAACGGGGGCGTTGTAGTTTATTTCGTCGTAATTAAAAGTTACCTTTGCGGTATATGTTCCCGTTGCCGTTGCTGTGTTTCCCGAATAGGCTTTTACCGTAACACCGTTAGGCAACGTTCCGCTTAACTGTACGGTTTTTGCCGTTCCGTCGTAAGTAAACATTGTCGAGTAATCCCATGCGACATTGGACATATCGTAATTAAGTTTGTTGATTTTAAGCGTTGCATTTAATGTTAAAGTTTTGTAACCTTCGCACGTAACTGTTGCCGTTGCATTGTATGTACCTGCGTTTGTTCCCTTATTATTTTGGTAGGATACGCTTGCGCCTTGGGGCAAAGTTCCGCTAACTGTTATTTCGTGTTCCTGTCCGTCATAGTCAACGGTCAAATTACTAAACGTTATGCCCGTTATTGTTTTTTCGTCACTTGGCGGATTACTAGGGTTATCCGTAGGGTCATCACAAGCAATAATTGCTATTGAACAAACCGCTAAGATTACAGTTAAGATAAAGATTAAAATAATTCTTTTGTTGTTCATTGTCTGCTCCTTATTTATTTTGTAATTTTTTAATCGTTTACAATATATCTTCGTTGCGACGTATTATTTTAAATATTACCGGTATAAAAGTAAACAACGATACTACCATTGCTGCAATAGACGTTACTACCATTGCACCGATAAACACAACTGCCGAAATAATAAAGAATAAAATTTTCATTGCAATTAAGAAAATCAGTCCGTCTAGGTCGGCAGAAAATATTATCCCCGGCAAACGTATAAAGAACATTCCCGCAAGAGTCACCGAGCGTACTGCACCGTAGAAGAACAATTGAAATACCCAAGTAAAAATTGTTACAAATACCGCTATTAGCAATCCGACAAACTCACCCGTTGCAAAATCGTGTAACAGTTCATCTTTCGAAATTATACCGCCAACCAAAAAAAGTATAGATATAATACCCGCAACTACCGACGCAATAATAGAACGCTTGGTAAATTGCCAAGACAACGCACTCCTGTCCCTGCGTTCCTTTTCAATCAAGGCACGTTCGTCGCGTTCGGCTTGTTCTTGCCGAGCTTCACAGCAATCTATGCAAATAAGTTTAGGACTCTCTTCCCCTACGGTATCCTTATTAATATATTTGCCGCACACAGTGCAAACACCCAAGATTTGACTGTCCGCTGCCGCAACTCCTTGCCCGCCGTATTCATCGTCTTGCACCGAATCTTCTTCGTCTTGTTCGCAAAGTTCGCTGCCGTTTTCAAAGTACGATATTGAAACGCCGAACAATTTAGCCAATTTCGAAATCATATCGAAATCCGGCATCGAATCGTCCCTTTCCCATTTAGAAACCGCTTGATAAGTTACGCCCAATTCGTTGCCAAGTTCTGCTTGCGTTAAGTTGCGTTCTTTACGCAACTGACTGATTTTTTCGCCTAGCGTCATTTGTTTTCCCCCAATAAAATTTTGTTTAAATTTATACTTCTATTTTAATATAGACGGGCAACTTTTTCAATCGTTTTCTCTCAACCGTTAGTTGAATTTCCTTTACTTTGAGTTGAATATGGCTAATATTGTTGTAAATAATATGATACCCCCCCCCTAGACAAATTTGTCAATAGATTTAAAAAACTTTTCAATAAAAAACCTAAAAAACAAGCCCGCAAGAATACAATCTTGCAGGCTTACAATCAAATATTGATATTTAAAATTCAATCTGTTTGTTTCGAGTAAAAAAACGTGTAAGTTCAATACAGTGTTGCGAATACTAATTTTGCTACCCATACCTTAAAACGCAAAACCGGTAGGGAACTCCCCTACTGGTTTATTGTTATCGTTTTTACTATTTATATTAAACAGTCTTTTTTAGGACGGAGAAAGGTGCAGATACAAGGAAAACGAGACGGTGGCAAAGGAGCGTACTAATGCGTACGTGACTGAGCCACTGTCGATGTTTAACGCAGTAGATGTGCCTTTATACGACCTAAAAAATTATTCTTCGGCGTGGAGTTTTTTAGCTTCTTCCACAATCTTAGTTACGCTTGCGGGAGGAACTTCCTCGTAACGGGCAAAGCTCATTTCGAACTTACCGCGACCTTGCGTCATACTGCGGAGGTCGGTTGCGTATTTAAGGATTTCGCCCAAGGGGGCTTCCGCCGTTACTATTTGTTTACTGCCTACGCCTTCGGTTCCCATAATACGTCCGCGGCGTTTATTCATATCACCCATTACGTCGCCGAGATAATCGGACGGAATGGTAATTTTAAGTTCGTACACCGGTTCGAGAAGAACAGGTCCCGCCTTTAAGCAACCTTCCTTGTAAGCAATTTTAGCCGCCAATTGGAATGCAATATCCTTGCCGTCTACGGGGTGGGTAGATCCGTCGAACAACGTACATTTAAGGTTTACCATCGGGTAGCCCGCAAGTACGCCTTCGCTAATGGCGGCACGCAATCCCTTTTCGACCGAAGGGATAAATTGACGGGGAACGGTTCCGCCTACTACTGCGTCGACAAATTCGAATACGCCGTCGGCAGCACCCGGTTCGAAGCGGACTTTACAATGACCGTATTGTCCGGCACCGCCCGATTGCTTTTTGTGCTTACCTTCGCCTTCCGCTTGCTTACGGATTGTTTCGCGGTAGGGAATACGCGGATCTTGCAATACTGCTTCGCAGTTAAATTTAGATTTAAGTTTTTTGCAAATTACGTCAAGTTGAGTGTCGCCCAAACCTTGCAATAACATTTCGCCTGTGTCAGGGTCCTTGGATACGGTAAATGCTATATCTTCGTCCTTTAACTTGGACAATCCGCCGAATACCTTGTCTTCGTCGCCCTTCTTTGCAGCGTATACTGCGCGCGAATAAACGGGACGGGGAAGTTCGACGGGTTTAAGTTGTACTTCGGCACCTTCGCAAAGCACGTCGCCTGTGGACGTTGCCGAAAGTTTAGCAAGCGCGGCAATGTCGCCCGCGAAAGCGCAATCGACAGTTTCCTGCTTTTTACCTTTCATAAAATAAACCGCACTGATTTTTTCATTAGCGTCGCTTGTAATGTTTTTCAAGTTCATACCGCTCTTTAAAGTACCGCGGATAACCTTAAACAGCGACAATCTGCCCACAAACGGATCGGCAATTGTCTTAAATACCCGCAAAACTACGGGAGCGTTGGCGTCGGCGGGAATTTCCTTGCCGTTGACATCCTTAGTAGCGCGTACAGCCGGGCTAGGCAAAGAACCTACAATTGTATCCATAAGGTTAATAACGCCCTTATTTGTAAGTCCCGAACCCGCAAGCACAGGAATGGTTGTTCCGTTAAGAAGTCCTACGGCAAATCCGCGAGTAATTTCCGCGTCCGTCAATTCTTCGCCGTCAAAGAACTTCATCATAAGTTCGTCGTCGCTTTCAGCGGCAATTTCCACCATTGCACTGCGGGCAATATCGTAATCGCCTTTTAAGCCGTCGGGTATTGATGCGCCTACGCCGTTTTTAAAGTTGAGATAAGTGCCGGATACTACGTCTACGTAACCGACCATTTTGTGTCCGTCAAGTTCGGGAACAAGTATCGATACCGCTTTGGGGAACTTAACCTTTATAGCTTCGACGGTTGCGTTGTAGTTGGCATTTTCCTTGTCGATACCGCTGACAAAAATCAAAGACGGAATTTTATGCTCAGCGCAGTATTCCAACGCCTTTTCGGTACCTACCGACATCGAACCCGTAGCAGACGTTACGATAATTGCGCTGTCGGCAACGGACAGAGCTTCGAGCATTTCACATTCGAAATCGAAATATCCGGGGACGTCGATAATGTTGATTTTGGTGCCTTTGTAAGTACAATTAGCCACCGACAAACTTATGGATATGTGGCGCGACGTTTCTTCGGCGTCAAAGTCCATTGTGGAGTTGCCGTCATCGACTTTTCCTTGTCTGTCAATAGCGCCTGCATTATAAAGGATTGCTTCGGCAAGCGTGGTTTTACCTTCGCCGCTGTGACCGATAAGTGCAATATTTCTGATGTCTTTTGCGTAAACTGCCATATTGATACTCCTAGTTAAATTGGTTTTTAAATTGATTTTTAAAATCGTACCGTTAATTATTATAACGTATTTAAAACCGAATTTCAATAGGTATTGAAAAATAATTTGTACAATTATTCAAAGAAAAAAGCGTATTTTTCGGTTATATCCAAGCCTTGTCGGTCTATTACTTTGCAAATACCGTCTTCTTTGGCTATTTTACCGTATTTTTTGCGGATTTTGCGCGCAATTCCGTCAAGACTGTCAAAAACGCGAGCATTGGGACAAACTCTGTTAAAGCAGTGTTTGTACAAATTCATACTGCTGCTTGCAAGTGCAATGCAATCGAACTGCCCGTCATAAGGTTGTAAACATTTATCTATATAATCTACAATTTGCCGTTCGTGTGCGGCTTCCGCCAAAACGGGAAATTCGTCCATTATACAAAACAATGCATTAGTCAAATTTGAACGAAAAACTGCTGTACTGTCACAACAAACAAGCACGTTAGACGCAGTATAAGTTGACGCGTGCAAAATGGGAGCTTCGGACGCATACAGCGGAACCGCTAAATTGCAAGCAAGACGTTTGTACACACAAGACAAACTTACCGACGACAGCGCTATTACATCGCAACCCAAACTTACCAGTGCGTCTATTGCCGATTTACCTACATTATACAATTGTTGATAGCCGAGTTTGTTTAAAGGAAAACAATCACGAACAAGCATACAGACGTAATTGCCGCTTAGTACTTGCTTTAATTTGTAATACGTCGGAAACATCCCCACACCGTCATCTATTATGCCTAATGTCAACATAACTTACCTCCGCAAAGTGATACGCTACTATTTTACTAACGCTGTTTTGTTAAAATGTAAAAAACTTTAAGTT
>CARAIG010000006.1 GCA_948938605.1 uncultured Eubacteriales bacterium | reverse complement strand
GCTTTTCCACAACTGCCGCAATAAACTATGCCTGCCGTATTTTAGCTCTATTTCTATTATTTGCTCCAACCGCGACTTCTCCTGCGGATTGAGCAAATCAAACATAGACAGTTGCGGCTTTTCTTTGCGCTTACGCTCTTTTATGCCCTTTTCGCCCTTTTTCGGCGTGGATTTGACTTTATCTTTCGGCTGTTCGGTCGGCTCGTCCGAATCGTCTACCTCGTCCTGTTCGGCGGGTTCGCTATCGTCAAAGTCATCGCCCGTTTCGTCAGATTCTTCCTCATCTTCAAGCTCGGCGTAATCTTCCGACTGCTCTTCGTCCGTTTCGTCAAGCTCGGCTATAAGCTCGCTTCGCCAATCGTCATCCGTTTCAAACTGTCCGTCATCAAACGGCGTAGGCTCGCTGTTCGGTATTTCCGTTATCGTGGGCTTCGGCTTTTCTTCTTCCGTTTCCGCACTCTGTCCGAGAGCTTCCGCGTGAGATAGAATATAGATAGGCTCTTTGTCCGGCTCTATCAAGACTACGCCGCGGGATTCAAGCATTTTGTCCAAATACTTATCCATAGCGTGATACGGTACACCGCACATAGCCACTCTTTCGGACAAGCCTACGTCGCGCCCCGTAAGCGTTAAATCCAATGTTTTCGACGCTATAACCGCGCTATCCCCAAGCATTTCGTAAAAATCGCCCAAACGCATAAACACGATTGCTTGCGGATATTGCTTTTGCGCGTCCATATACCG
The DNA here is from genome assembly GCA_948938605.1 of uncultured Eubacteriales bacterium. GTDB lineage: Bacteria > Bacillota > Clostridia > Christensenellales > CAG-314 > Fimimonas. The sequence goes on along the minus strand of CARAIG010000006.1, from coordinate 4,641 downwards.
TTTGTAGTACGGATACATAGGGTGCTTCGGTTCTTCGGCTTCCTTTTCCGTCTGTCCGACGGGTTCTATCTCGTCTTGCCAATTCGGGTATCTGAACGGTACGCCGCTATCTTTTTTGTCTATGTCAATTCCGAATTTAATCTCGCCCGTTTTTTCAAAGCCTTTAAGCGGACCGTTTTCAAGCTCGTAAAACTCTTTATAGTCCTGTTCGGTAAAAAGACCTTCATCTATCATTTCTTGTTGGCTCAATACCCAACCCGATCCCGACAAAAAATTAAACATTTTCTCGTTGGTTGATAATAGCAAAAGCGAATTATCCGAATTATCATAGTGTCCTTTGTTATCGTAATTTTCTCGTTTGCCGATATAGACTTCGCATTCTCTGTCTGTACTTTCGGGATGAGTCCAACGCAAAAGAATATCATAACCTTTATAGTTGCTAATACGCCTTGTATCTCGCAGTTATTGACGATTATATCTTTCATTGTTTTGTTTTCGGGATGTAAGACGATTTTACCGTTTCTATGGAAAAGTCGTTTTAACGTGTTGTTGCCGTTCGTCAAGGCTACGACTATTTCGCCGTCTTCGGCATAATCTTGACGTCTTAAAACGATTAAATCGCCGTCGTTTATTCCAACCTCAATCATACTGTTTCCGCTTGCGTGTAATACGAATAGCTTTCCGCCCCCAAACAGAGAACGGGGCAACTCAAAGCTGTCTTCTATATGCTCAACGGCAAAGCTCGGTTCGCCGCAGGCAATCGCACCGAGCAGGGGAGCAATGGTAGTTTCGCCTTTATCAAGCTGCGACGGCAACTCTATGTTGCCGAGCCGCGTTCTTTGAATTCTGCCGTCCTTTTCTAACGCAAACACATATCTTTGGACAAGATTGAGCGAACTCATACTCATAAAGTGCATTATGTTCCGATAGCTCGGCGATCTGCCGTTTTCCGTTTGGTAATCTTTAATGTATTTCTCAATACGGAATAGCTTTTCTTTGTTTAGTGTCCTCATAGGTGCAAACTCCCTTAATTGAACAGGGCGTTCAATTTAGATTGTAGGCGTAGTATAACACAAAAAAACATTTGTTTCAAATTTTCATTGCCCGTTTATGGGCAGTGAACGCTCTTTTTGAAAAAAGTTTGTTACTGAAAATAAAAAAGACCGATAGGACAGTTAAGTCTTATCGGTCATTATCTATGTTAAACTGTTTTTAACATAAGTTAAATCCGCTTATCTTAAAAATCAATGCCTTGCTTGTTTGTTACCTCTACCGAAACAGTCAGTTCTTTGTTTTCATCGTAGGATGCCAAAGCAATCTTAACTTTTCCGTAAGTAGCAATATGAAGTAACCCTTTATCTTGAATAGAACAGCCCAAGTTTTCAAATGTTGTGTCAAAATCTTGCAATGTAGAATTGCAAGTTATTCCGTAAACGGTTACTTGCGGATCTGTTATTGCTATGCGCGTAACATATTGTCCGCCGCTTGAATAATCGGGATATGGTGAAACCGTATAAATCACGCAATGTTCGGGCGGAATTGCTGCCGAATCTTCTATAATTTCCGCAGGTTGATACCCTTTACCATAATAGAAATCTGCGCCGAAACCGTGAAGTTTATAATGTCCGCTAAAATCTATATCGGAAACATCTTGTATAACCCAAAATTCAAGCGAAGTATCTACCGGCTTGGCAAGAATTTTATCGCTTGTGCAACCTACCATTGCAAAAAGAGATATACAAAGTAGTAACAACGGTATTAACAATTTTTTAGCTTTCATAATGCACCTCCTACATAATAAACGGATTGAGCGTTTATTTTACTCACTATTATAACGATTTGAACGAGCAATTTGTCCCGCTAAATTGAAGTTTATCTGACAGACATTTATTTCCGCTCTATTTTGCACCAATCTTTCGTTTGACAATGCGGACATTTCAACTTCGCATATTTAGGTGCGTCGCCTGCCAAATCGAAGATTCCCAAGATACCATTAGTAAAAAAAACTTTATAGGGATTTACTTTGAATTTATGCCCGCATTTCGGGCATTCATACATATCGCCAAGATAATAAAGCGGACAAGCGATAATAAACAACCCTATTGCAACCGCCAAACAAATTGCCGATTCAATCCATTGCCTGTCTACCGCTTCAAATATACAAAAAGCAATACATAAACCGATTAAGACTGCAAGTACAATAACAATGAACATTTTAAGGACTAAGCCTTTGTGGGATGGTTTTTTCTTTTTCAAAATACATCTCCGCTAAATTACCGTTTATCGTAGTTACATTATATCAAAAATCTTCGATTAAATCAAGATTTCAATATGCTTCTTTGATTTTCTTTACGAACGCATGGAACTGTTCGCAAACTGATTGTGGGGACAGTATTCGCATTTTGCCCTGTGTGCCGACAACCCACGCAAAGAATGTTTTGCTAATTTGTATAGGGGCTTTCACTCGGAACGTATCGTCATCCACTTTTACGATATGGATTTCTTCGCCGAACTTATCGAAAATGTCGTCAAGCATAGTAGCGTTGAATTGCAATTCGATTTCCTGTTCATCGCCGCCGAACATAGAAAACACCTTTTGCCGATATTTTTCAATATCGAACGCCGCAAGCTCTTTGCGATATGTACGATTCGTCGGTTCTTCCTGAGCGTCCGTCATTCTGTCTATGCGGTAGTTCGCCGTACCTTTGTGTTTGTCGTCGTAGCAGATAAGATAGTAATTATCTTTATTCCAAACGACTACGAGCGGATTCACAATATATTTTTTTCCATCGTTGCGGAATAGACGGTTCTTTTGATAATCCAAAGAGTAATACTTGAACGAAACTTGCTTATTGTTCACTATGGCTTGTTTTAACGTATCTATCGTATAAATGATATATCTGTTATTACGTTGCGGCATAGTACCAAAGTGAGCGGCAGCAGTTAAATCCGTTGCCTGAAAATTGCCCATTGTAGTCATTAGTTTATTCGTAAGCGTTTGCTTATGGCTTGCGCTTAATTTCGACGCTTGCACGGCATCGGAAAGCAGAGCTATTTCGGCGCTGTCAAAATGACGATTTACAACGTAGTAATAGTGATATTTTTTCTTGTATGTAAGCACCTCATAACCGTATTGATTTAATAGGGCTATATCCTGTAATAGAATTTTACGCGACACCGCTATCTTTTTTTCGGCAAGTAACGCAATAATCTCGTCCGTGTTAAGGGCGTGATTTTCGTCGGTTAGCCGGCAGAGCAAGTCGTATAAGACAAGCAATTTGATTTTCTGTTCGGTAGCGTGTGCCATAATTTCTATGCGGTTACTCCGTGTTATTTTGTTGTGGACAGTTCTTCCAAAATGCCGTAGGTGTTTTTGTAGGGTACTATATTTATCGTTCTCTTTTGCTGTAAGAATTTCGCTTCCTTGTGCGTAAACCAAGACTGCGCCCATTTCTCTCTCGTCGCGCCGTTCTCGTCTTGATACTTAACCTTAACGTAACAGACCAACCACTTAACAACTTTTGTTACTTCGCCTTGCGTAACGGTATTCGGTAGCGGCGTGTGAATAATTCTGTCGTTGTTATATGAGCTGCCGTAAACTTTCTTCTTGATTTTTTTGTTCAGTACGTTACGGTAGATACAACGGTATATAAGTAAATACAATACAATGGGAACGGGGAAACACCATATTATCGCATTTCTTAATGCTCTTTCATAATTAACAACAGGAAAAACATCAGAAGACCAATCACTATTTGGATCAATATAGATTTTTACTTTTTCTCCAATATGTTTTTTTGCTTCTTGCTCTGTTGAATAAGTTCCATGATGCATAGTATAAACAGTACCCCAATTACTTTCATATTCGTAATATGTCCATACATCCCAATCTCGTCTATCTTGTCCATGATAATGTATACCATACTGAGTTATTGTTGCTTCAACTTCTATGGCATTTTCGCTATAATATTTGTACTTATCTTGACTTGCATATTCCCACCACATAAAAATGAATGTAATAATGAAAGCAAGAGCAACTAATATCAACAGCGCAGATATCAGAACTCTATTCTTTTTTATGCCTATATCTTTTTTATCCATAGCTTCTCCTTGCTATTTCGCCGCCAACATTTCTTCCAAAATGCCGTAAGCATTTTTTAGCTTATTGTAAGTATAGCACTTTTTAATAGTAAACTCAACTACTACATATACAAAAAATATACGGTTGCTCGTGCGCAAGTGATTGTGTCCTTGATAATTTCCGTAACATCTTTACTTATCCCGTTAAAAGTGGTATAATCAAGTTGTATTAAGATTGACAGGTTGGAACTTTAATATGGAATTTTCCGAAAAACTTAAAATGCTACGAACACAAGCAAATTTAACGCAAAATGAGTTAGCCGATAAATTGTATATATCTCGACAAGCGGTATCCAACTACGAGCAAGGTAGGGGCTATCCGTCAATAAACACATTAGTATCAATGTGCAAACTTTTCAATACAAGTTTGGACGATTTGCTATCGAGCGGCGTAAGAAAAAGGTATATGCGGCAAGTCATCTTAACGGTAAGTTTGTTATTCCTTTCTATGGCATTAAGCATAGTCTGTATCTACATTGCAACGATTAGAAGTTTGCCGGG
>CARAIG010000005.1 GCA_948938605.1 uncultured Eubacteriales bacterium | reverse complement strand
GCAAGTGAAATGATTTTTTAATTTTGTTGATTTGTTTGCAAATTTCCGACGTTTGTATATAAAAGGAAATCTGAATGGAAAAAACCAAAGTTTTATGCTTAATATTGGCAGTGGCGCTGGCGTCCTTAGGGACAGCCGGCATTGTTATGGGCTTCGGCGGCGAAACTGTCGCCCCCGTTTTGCCCGATAATGCCGTAAATGCAATTATGGATAAGCCCGAAACGGGAACGCCCAACGACCGTACTGCTATCGAAAATTTGTACATAGCGCAAGGCGAGCTGTTGCGTAAGGGCGGCTTTGTCGGCACGTCGCGCGGGCAAACTACATCGGCGGGCATAAAACAGGACGTTGTAAACAACCGTACGGTAGTAAACGGTAACGTTTTTAAGGAAATGATTACCGTAGGTATAGTTAAAAATGCCTATCAGTTGTTTATGCATAACGGCAATTATCTGTACCGCAAGGCGGACAGCATTAAGTCGTCAAGCAATATCAAGTGGGCTAATACCGCTTCGAAGTATGCCGAAAACGATTTTCTTGACAAGTTCGGTCACCGTTCGGACTCCCTTACGGGTTACATACTTAACGACGAAACGATAGTAAGCGGACAGTTGGAAAAGGCGGAAAACGGACTGTTCCAATACCGTTATGTGTTGGACATCGAAACTGCCCCCGCGCGTATGCTGCGCGAAATGAAAACAAATTCAAACTTGAACGATTACGCTACCTACGTTAAAGCGGAAATAATCGTAGTAATGGATGCCGACTGGCAAGTTAAAACAGTCACAACCGACTGCAAGTACAAAGTACCTATGTTCGGCGGTATCGATTGCGTGGAAGACATTACCGAAACGTTTAGCGACCTTACAAGTCAAGACTTGCCCCAAAAGGACTTTTTTGAACAGTTTTTCGACGCTGACGTTGAAAAACCACCCATTGACAAGGAAGAAGACGCTTTAAGTATCCTTATGGATATGTTTGCTCCCTACATCGGTAACGGCAACAGTCTTAACGCAAGCCTTGTTGCAACAATGGACGGGCAAACGGTGTTAAACGGACTTGTTTCGGCAAAAATCGACATTGAAAATTTGGAAAACATCGAAGTTTCCGCAAAGATAGGGGACGATTTGTTCTTGGAATACGGTCAAGGCAAATTGCTGGTCGATTACCAAGACTTTAAAGCAAGTACGACGGTTGACGGAATTATGGGTTTGGTTAACTCGTTAATGCCGCAAACGGATTTGTCTGCAACCGACGATGCAAGCGGTGACAAAGCGGATGACGATATTTTAAGTAAGTTTACATATTCGATTCAAGACGACTTGTGTACCGTAAGTTTGCCGTTGGAACTAGGCGACCAAAAACTTGAAATTAACATATACGCCGACGTAACGGAAGACGGATATAAATTTAAAAATGCAATTGCTTCATTCGGTACGTTGGAATTGAAAGTCGAACTTGCAAGCGGATTCGAAATGCCCGAACATAACGGCGAATACCCCGAATTGTTGGGACTGCTCGACATCGTTAAAAACGGCGTAATTTACGGCAACGTCAATGCGTTGGGAACGGACATCGACATAATGTTCGACCTGTCCAAACAAGCGTTGTATGCGCATAACGACGACTTGTCGGTAATTTACCAAAACAACGCCGTATACGCGCAGTTCGGCGCAATCAAGGCAAAGTTGAATGTGTCCGACATTGACCGCATAATGACTTTGCTGCGTATGACGGGCTTGGTTGATTTTAACGGTTCTCTCGAACTTCCGCAAATATCCGTCGAACAGATTGTTGCAATGTTGGGCAACATCGATGCAGTTAAAACCGACAATGGTGTAAAATTTGTGTTAGGCGTTGGCGGCGTATCGGCGGAAGTATATCTTGTTTCAAACATTAACGGTTGGAACTTGGATCGCGTAACTTTAACGGTTGACGGAAACGTTATAACGCTATCCGCAACATTGCCCGAAATTACTGAAATCCCCGAAGTTGACGAAAGCGAATATGCAAACGTAATGGATTTGCTCAATACGTTTGTCGACCCGATTGCGTCTATTATAACGGCTTCGAGTTACGGTGCGGATTTCAACTTGGACATTAATTTTGGCGGAAACGTTTACAATATATGCGGTGATTTTGCTTACGACGTAAACAAAAATATCCGCGTAAACGCTGAGGTTACTAGCGGTTCGACGACGTTAGCGCGTGTTAACGCAGTAGTAATTAACAATACGGTATATCTTGAAGTGAACGGAATTAAAGTTGCGTTTGCGGTCGGTACAGTACCTTCCGATACGGATTTGTCGCAAATTGTAAACGGTGTTTACGGCATAGACGACAACATTGACGGAATTATCGAAGCAATAAGCGGACTTATTAATACAATCAAAAACTTAGACGTTTCGGCAATAGACTTTAAGACTGTTATCAAGCAATTCAGTTTTGCTAACGGCGAACTTGCTTTAACTGTTAATGCCGACTTCCTAGGTTTGGGCGACATCGGAGTTAAACTGTCTGTAAACGAATACAACTCCTTGCAATTGTCGGTAAACGGCTTGTCGGTAGGAAACGTTAATATAGACGTTGACGGAACGGTGCTTACCAACATCGGTAAGGTTAAAACTCCAAATGCAAACGATTACATACTTAACTTAAAGGGCAGTGCGGGCGATATAAACTTTGTATTGTCGGCAGACTTGCTTGATATGGACATATCTGCAAACGTAGATATATTCAACCAAACATTGCTTGTTCGCTACATTAACGGAAAAATATACTTGACGTTAGGCGAAGTTGCGGTAATGGGCAATGTCGACGAACTTGGCGAATTAATCGAATACGTAACGTCTAAATTGAACGTTAGCGCAAACGTAGATTTAAGCGGACTTGCAAACGTCGACTTGTCGGCGGAAACGTTGCTTAAAGCCTTAACCGTAAACCTTGACGGAACTGCATTGCGCATGGGTTTGTCGGTGGATGGCTTTGCGGACGTTTTAGTTAACTTTGACAACGGAGTATTTGAAAGCATTACGGCAAACGTTAAAGGTTACAGTGCAAAAGTTATTCAAAGCACTCAACCTGCGGAAAAACTTGACACAAACAAGGTTTACATTCCTATTGAAGCGCTTGCTAAACAATTTGTCGAAATTTACGACAGCTTTAAGGACATTGCAAACACAGGCATCGAAATGTGTGTCGATACGTCTTTAACAATTGACGGTAACGTATGCGCGCTTAATGCTACGGTAAAGTATAACCGCGGTTTGTACGTAAATGCAAATATATGCTACAACACAGCGGATATGTTAAACGTCGAATTGTGGTTGGTAGATAACGTCTTGTATGCAAGCGTAGGCGACTTGAAGTTTGCCGTTGCGTTGCCCGATGCAGCTGCCAATAACGGTAACAGTGCGGTTGACCTTACTGCATACAAGGGATACAACGTCTATTTGGACGGCGTAATCGACGTAGTGCAAGGCGCAATAAACAAACTTGCTAATAACCAAGTCGACTATGTAAATCTCATTGACGGCTTAACGTTTGTCGACGGCGAACTGCTGTTGAAAATTAACGGCGAACAATTAGGTTTGTCGCAGTTCGAAGTAAAACTTTGCGCCAACAACGGCTTGACGGTATGCGTTTCGGATTTTGCTATTGACAAAGTGGGCATAAATTTGACGGCACGCGCTAAGGCGGGTACTGCCGAAATTATAGCGCCTAGCGGTGATTTTACAACAAATTTGTCTATAAAAATAGACGACAAAAACACTGTTTACGCCAATATCGATTTACTTAACGGCGTGTACAACTTCCGTTTAGACGATATGTACATAATGTACTCTAACGGTACGGTTAAGCTTAACAAGGGCGATATGTACATAAGCGGCGACGTTAACCAAATTATCGAGTACGTCAAAAAGATTGACGACTTGGTAAACGAATTCAGCGGTGCAGGCAGTACTGTGACGGGAAGCCTTGTTAACATCGACGCATTTAAAAACATCGATGTTAAGGCAATAATAAGTTCGCTCGGCATTACAACCGACAACGGCAAGGCTACGCTTGCAGGCAGTGCTTTCGGTATGGATTTCAATGTTGTGCTTGCTTACGGCAAAATTAACACCGTAACGGTAAATGCAGCGTTTATAAACAAGACGTTGGAAATCGAGTCCTGCAATAGGCAAACATTTGATAAATTTAGCGGCGACGTTACATACATACAAATAGAACAAGTATTTAACGACTACTTCCCCGCTATTGAGCGTTTGGTACATACTAACAGTTGGAAGTTTAGTTTTGACGGCGATACCGTACTTGCAATAGACAAAACGGTATACCGCGTGGCAAGCGGTTCGTATTTCGAATTCTATTACAAAAATACCGAAGGTTTCGACACATTCAAACTGCGCGCAAAACTCGACGTATATAAGCAAAAAGCCGACGGCAGTTGGCAACCGTTTATGTTGCTGGACATCGTCTACAAAGACGGCAATATTTACGTAACCGATACGGGACGTTTGATAGACGGCAAAAAGGAAAGCGACCGCAGTGTGCTTAAAGTGACCGTATCAATAGACACGCTTGTTAAATGTTACGGATTGTACGACCAAATAGTTGCGGTAGTCCCGCAAATAGGCGAACTTGTCGACAGTATGAAATCGGCAATGTCCGAGGCGGAAAACAATGCGGAAAACATTTCGTATTCCACGTTGCTTAACGGCGTAAGTTACGTAGACGGAATTTTCGGGTTGGATTTGAACGGCGCGTCACTGCTTAGCAAATTAGGCGCAGTGGTACTGTCGGCTCAAACATACGGCAACGGATTGTCGCTAAACAGTTTGCAGCTTGCTTATGACAACGTTTCGTTAAACGTCAGCAACTTGCGCGTATATGCGTCCGAAATTGTTGAAACGGACGGTATTAGCGAATACGCAACCGTTCAAGACATTAACGCATACGACACAACGGGACACATCGACTTTAACAGTTTGTACGAATTATTGTCTTCGTTTGTAATTACCGCCACTCCCAACGAAAGCGACGACGGCGCAAGATCGTTCTACATCGAAGGTAATGCCGTTATAAAACTTACGTTAGGTTTCGACCTTGCGGATATCAATATGGGACTGTCTGTAAAAGTCGACATCGACAAGGACAACAATGTGTACATTGCTGTCAAGTTGACTCGCAGTAACAGTAAAATAATCGGTATAATGAGCGCATTCGACGACAAGGGCGGCGAAAGCTACTTGTACTACGACAGCGTAAACAAAACGTTTGCGGTAATACGCAATTCGGTACAAGAGTACTGCACTAAGTCGGGCAAGTACGATTGCAGTAAGTGGCATAGCCACAGTAACGAAAACCGTCGCGACGTCGACAGATACGGCGAACCGTCGTATAAGCAAACCAATATATCCGAAGCGGAGTTTATTGCAAATATTCTCGATTACATATTCGAAATGATTAACCTTAACTCCAACAAAAACTTGTTGTTAGGCAACAACAGTTTGGAAGGGCTTGTAAAAGACAACATTGCAAACAGCAACAATACTAACGATTTCGGCATAGAAGACATATTTACAAATTACTCATATACCGCAAATGACCGTAAATATAACGTAGAACTTAACTTACAACCCATCGACAAAAATTTAACTTCGGCATCGTTAAACATTTACCACGACGAACAGTATATGCTTAGCGGTTTAACAGGTAATTTGTCCTTGCTTAACGGTTTGTGCAAAATAAACCTTGATATGAATTTGCAACAGTCCGTTTGCGGTGAAGCGAGTGCAATAGTCAACCAATTGACTATTTGGTAAATTTAAATTCATTTAGTATTAACAACGCCCCTTGGCTTAAAAGTTAAGGGGCGTTGTTTTTTTATAAAACGGTAGCATTTAACTACTGTTGACGGCTTATATATAATATATAACTAATTATGTCAAAAATAATAGTAAAAACTACTTGTCAAATATTATCATTAAATGTTATAATAATCAAGGTTAATGATATTTTAATTTAATAAACTGCTGCTAACCGATTGCTATTACATCGTATCGCACGACGAAGTAATTGTTTGCGTATACCGACTGTTATTACCACGCAATAAAAATGCGTGTGTTATTGTAAATATTTGTTTGTATGCTTTGAATAATTCAAAGTAACTGTTAGGGGGAAAATATGTCTAAAAAAAGCGATTTAAAAAGAGCCATACTCGATTCCGAAAAGGAAATTAACGAACTCGAACGCAAATGCAGTCGTTCGCAAACGGCATTGTTGCAGTCGATACTTAACAACACGCAGTTGAACGAACAAGACGCGCAATACTTCCGCGTGTATACGTCGTTAATCGAAGTAGAGCGTGAAAACTTACGCAAACTTAAAGAAGAACTTAAAAACTTGTAAATATACGCAGGGCATCTCTTATATTTATATTCGTTAAGTCTTACCGTCCTTGCTAAATGGGGAAAGGTAGGGCTTTTTTTGCCTTTTAATATAAAAAAACTTTTACAACCTTAAATGTGGGGTATAGGAGGTAGTAATGAATAGCAATACAACTGCAAAATTAAGCACTCGCAAATTGGCGTTACTGTTTACGGTAGCGTTTGTTGCGGTTGCTTTAATTGTCGGAGCCGTAGTGGGTGCGGTGCAATACGCCAAGGGCGCAGATCAACCCGTACATCACATCACTGCCGAATTGACCGTCGGTGCCGACAAAGTGTATGACGACTACAATGCGGAAACAATCAAAAATGCATTGAAAGTTACTGCGTACACGTCCGAAACCGATACCGAAGGGGATGAGCTTACCGCTAACGACTATTCGGTAACGTTTGCAAACGGAAAACTTAATTCCGCCGCAACGGACAATGCCATTACAGTTACGTACAACGGAACGGGCGGGGCGTCGTGTACGCTAAACATCGAAACCGTAACAAAAGCGACAATTACGGCACGTGTAATAGTGCCTGATTACACGCTTATATCGGGTTTTTATGTTGACGGTGAAGGTTACGACGCGTTTGTTCAAGGTATGACTGCGGACGAAGTTTTAAGCCGTTTGGCGGTAGAACTTGTTTCGAACAACCCGCATAACACCGAACCTGTTGTAAAAAAAGGTGACGATATTGCTTGGAACGGCAAAGCGCCGTCGTTCGGCACTGCGGAAGGTACCGTTAGTATGCCGGTTAAAGTATCGTTAACGGCGGGGGAATACAGTGCCGAAGCAACAATTAACTTTAATACTTTGCACGATTACGCCCTTGTTTTGGTGGGTGATTTCGTTCAACCCGCCGGTTTGACTTCCATAAGTACGGTATCCAACCTTGCAAGCAGTTTGCAAGGCAAGGTTTACATAAAGCAAAATAACGGCGAAATAAAAGGTAACCCCATAACAACATCAAGCCAGTTACCGCAAAATATGATAATAGGTATTACCGCCGAAGCATTGTTGAAGAATGAAGATGGTTACAAGTATGCCACAACTATGGAAATACCGTATACCGACGATGATAACGTCAAACCCCTTAAATTAGTTTTGACGGACATTTCGTATGTAATACCAAGGAGTGAGTCTATCGATATAGATGGGCAAATGCCTATACAATATGCACGCGATGAATTAAAAATCGGTGACGAATTGTTTATACAAGTTTCGTATAGATCGCCAATACTCGGTAATATTACTACGAAAGTTAAATTGTCCGAATTGTTGTCAATTGATGGGCAGGAAATAACGAATATTAAATACTATGTTGACGGCAATGAAACAAGTGGTTTGTCACGCACTGTTAACAGCGTATCATTTAATTGCGGTAAATATGAATACTTTGGAGCATTGCAAGTTAACCCGAAAGCCGTAGACCGTCCCGTAATTGCAGACGAAGAAATAGAGTTCGACGACGACTGTGCTACAACTATTACGGGTTTAGTTACTACCGATCCGCAAAACAAAGGCGATATTATGTCGCTTACGGTATCTGGCGGAACGGAAGGCGTTGACTTGACAATCGACCGTGAAAGCGGACGTATAACATTCAATCGCGCGGGCGAATTTAAATTTAAAGTCACTTTTGCAAAAGGCGACGAAAGCGACTTCGGTTGGAACACCAACGTGGGCGGGGGTACTCTTACCGACAATAATACCGCTGTCGAATATACCGTAACCGTAACTAATGCACCAGTAGTTGTATCGTTGACGTTTGGCAATGGTCAACCGTTGCAATACGGCGACAGCGAACCGTCTTATACCGTAAAAGGCGTTGTAAAAGATAGCTCTAAAATGAGTTTCGACAGTTTGCCGACAGGCAACAGAGTAATGTCCGCCGATTGGGGCGCTAATCCGCAGGCAGGCAGAACCAACAATCCCCTTTACAGATTAGTTTACGGCGGAAAGCAAATTGTAGTAGGTGCAGACGGTAAGGAAACGGAGCAAGATTACACAAGCAAATATTCGTTCCCCACAAAGCGCGGTACCTATACGGTATATGTTGAAACCGCAGCTACAACTTGGCTGCAAGCGGGCAAGTCCGAAACAATTGAGTTTGAAATAGGCAAGCGTGAACTTGCATTGGATAACTTGCAAATTACACCCGTTTCGTATAGCCGTACTCCGTATGCAATCGAAAACATAGTAACCGACTCAACGGTTAAAGTTGACGGCTTGCAAAACGGTGACACAGTTACAAGCGTTATGGAATACAAGTTTGACAATACTGTTACGAGTAATCCCGTACACGCAGGCGAATACGGAATTAATTTTACCATTAAAAATCCTAACTACAAGTGGACTGGTAGCGACAGCGCAACCCAAACGGCGCAATTTAAAATTAACGCACTTGTGTTGACGTTTACCGTAACAAGCGTAAACGGGTTTACTTACGGTGACGCAAGTGCAAATCCCGACCCTAAATACGCTTTAACGGTGGACGGAAAGCCCGTTGTTAACGAAGCAGATTTCTTTGCAGTAATTAACGAACCCAAATACTACTTGATTAAAGACGGAAACAGGACGGAACAATCGACGTCTGTACCGTTTAGTCAATGGGCTGCGGGCGAATACGAAGTGGAGTTTACCACAAGTTTAAATACAGCCAAAGGCGATTTAACGGGCGACTACAACACGCCTACGCACAAAATGTCCTTTACCGTTGCGCGTAAAAGCATTAGCGAAGTTAAGTTCGATTTAACAAATCATTATACCGACTATACAGGCAGCGGAATAGATTTCGAAATTGTAAACGCCGACGGCGGTAAACTTAGTAACGACAGCTTAGTAAACAGTCAAACGTATGCCGACATATTAACGGTAACTAAAACATCCGCATTGCTTGCAGACGGTACAACGGCAGTAAGCGACAATCGCATAACTATTCCCGCAAAAACGGCATTTAACGACGGTAAAGTAACGGTTATAGACGCAGGTTCGTATTGGTTTAAAATAGCACTTAATAGCAACTATACCTGGGGCGGTCAACAAAATGTCGACGGCGAAGAAACCGTAAACCTGTCCTTTGACGTAGCGCAAGCTACAATTACTATCAATTGGGCGGAAAACAGTTCTGCCGAAGCAAAGGATTGGACTGCAAATGCTATTAACTACACCTTTGACAATAGCGCGCAATATCCAGTTTTGTCGGCAAGCCAATCGGACTTGGAGTTGGAATATGCGTTTTATTCGGACAGTGAATTTAACAACGAAATTACCGATCTCAGTAAAATAGCAGACGTAGGTACATACTATGTAAGAGTTAACAGTTTTACGGGCGATGCTTTGCCTAACGCCGATTATACGGTAGCAGTTAACTACTGCTTGCCCGACAAAGTGACCAACTCATTTGTTATAGTAAGTTTAGCTATGGACAAACCGAACTTAGTAGGTAGCGGCGTTAGCGGTGACAGCGTAACGGTTGTTTACAGCGGTAAAGCGGTAGACTTTACTAAATTTATATCGGATTACGAAACAAAGTACATTTTAGGTAACGTCCATATGTTGGACATTACGTTTGACGGTAGCAAAGACGCTCCCGCAACAGTACTCGGCGACGAACAAGCGTATACGGTAACAGTAAAACCCGCAGGCAACTTTAAGTGGGAAACTTACGACGTTAGCGACACCGAGGAAAAGGAGTTTACTCTTAAAATTACCCGTTTGCCCATTGAAATCGATTGGAGCGGTGCAACGCTTACAGGTGTATACAACGGCTCCAAACAAGTGGTCTCGGGTTACAAACTTAACACAGTTGACGCCGACGTTGACGTTGTGTTTACTTACACAAACAGCAGCGGAAGCGAAGTCGACGCAATTAATGCCGACACGTATACCGTTACGGCAACTTCCATTAAGGAAACGGATTCGTCAAATAACTACCAAATTGTTGCAGGAACAAGCAGTTTAACAACAGAGTTTACCATTAGCAAATATTCGCTTGCAGTTCCCACAATGGTCGGCAACACAACCGTCGAATTCGGAACGAAATACAAAGAGTTTACCTTGCAGGACAATTCCGAAATTAAAGGATTTGTTTGGGGTGACGTTGTCGGCGTAAGCGTTACGGGACAGTGGAAGTTCGGCTCGGAAACTTACGGCACGCACGACGGCAGTACATATTCGTTTGCCTTTGCCAACAAGGGGCTTACATTTACACACGCGGGCGAATACACTGTAACGTTTAGTTTAAAAGACGAAAACAATTATCAATGGAAAGACGGTTCGGACGGTTTGCTGACTCAAACGTTAATTGTTAACCGCAAACAAGTGGAAGCGCCCAGTATGGAATCGGTTGTCGACGGCAACCGCACAACGCAACGTACCATAGAGTACAAAACCGACGGCAGCGGTAACGCAATTACGCAATCGCCTACAAATTTAGAAGCAGACGGTTTGCCCTTGTCGTTTATGTACGGCGTAGGCAATGCTATGGTCGGCGGAGTAATAACGGATACTTTGTTTACTACGGCTCAATCGGCAAACTACGGATTGTATTTTATAAAAGTATCTATTGACGGAATAAACGTTGATTACCGCGACTACGAATGGACAAAAACAACCGATACAATCGGTATGACAAACATTGAAAATGCCGGTGCTGCTTGGGGACATATAGTGTACAGCGAGACGGAAAACAGCGTTTATTTACACTATATGATAACAAAAGGTATATTGTATGTGGACTATGAAACGCCTAATTATAACTTTGGAGATAATGGATACAGCGGAACAATTGCCCATCAACAAGGTTTGTTGAGCGGAATAAATTTAAACGGCAAAACAGACGGTTTTGCAATTATTCAAGGTCGTGATTATACTACGGTTAGAGATAACGGCGGTACTGAAAGTATAGTATTCTACAAGTTTGCAAGCGAGGATCTGGCTAAATTCAAGCCCGACAACGACAACGCTATTTACGACGACGCTAACTTAGTAAACGGACTTCCTTGGGAAGCGGGCTGGTACGGAATTGCCGTTAGGATAGATTTCCCCGAGGGTTCGCAATTCGAACCCATTACAGGCTGGTACTATTTCGAAGTTAAAAAATGCGAAATTGTTTTACAGTGGAACGGTGACTTAACCGTAACGTATAACGGACAAAAGCAAGGTTTGACCGCAACGGCAATAAACGAAATTTACAAAACGGAAACCGAAAAAGTAAAATTGCCTACCTTAGTTGTAGGTTTGGACGCAAACGGTACATTGCCCGTTAACGCAAGCGAAAACCCGTATACTTTAAATGCTTACTTAAATGCAAAAGTTAACGGTATTGACAATGACAACTACGCTAACTTCGTACTTCCGTCAGACGTAAGTAAAGAGTTTACGATAGAAAAGCGTAACGTTATTCTTGACGTCAAACAAGGCGATTACAACAGCATATACGGCGGTGATTTAAATTACAGTAACGTAGATTGGACGTATTCGACCGAAAACGCCGACAACCAGTTTGTGGAATCGAACACTTCAACATTTATTACATATCAATTGTATGTAATTGCGGATAACGATGGACTGGGCAGCCCTGTAACTCCGTCAACGCCTAATGCGGCAATGTATTGGATTGTCCCCGTATTAACCGAAACCGCACAAGGCAATTACACTTTAACATACGAGTTTAATTCCGCTAAATACGAAGTACAAAAACGTAAAATAGAAGTAACATTGAACACTGACAACGCCACGAGCGTATACGGCGAACAAATAGACTTGTATAAGAACGGCGTATATTCCGTCGATTGGATAAACCAAATAGCAGGTCAGGATTGGCTGTTTAATACAACCGACGTTACAAGCGTATTTACCCTTACTGCTAAGGATGCATCAAATGCAGCTATTTCCGCTACGACGGATGTTGGCAGTTATGCGGTAATCCTTACGCAAGTGGACAACACCAACTATACAATTACGCAAACGTTGGGCGATTGGGTAATTACTAACGCCGCAATCGACGATGCCCAACTAAACTTTTGATAATCGGTAAGTTTAACTATAAGTCCGCTTCCGCCAAACAATGCGTCGGTTCCGTTGAAGTT
>CARAIG010000004.1 GCA_948938605.1 uncultured Eubacteriales bacterium | reverse complement strand
TTCCGTTTCGGTGTTTTCAATGAACCAACCTGCAAATTCCTTGTTTTCGGGAATATTTGTAAGTGTGGGGATTTGGCTTGCCGTAAGCTTTTGTCCCTTGACTACTTCCACGGTAGATACTGTTTCCGCTTCGTTTTTAAACGTTACAGTCCACTTTTCCGGTTGGGGTTGTTCAGTCGTCTTCCATTGGGCAGTGATTGTTATGTCCTTTTCCGGCATGGTTACTTTGTCACCTGCCGCCTTTTTAACGCCTTCTACCATCCATCCGTCAAATTCCTTATTTGCCGGTGCCGTAAAGGGGTTGTTTATAAGGGTTATTTCCGCGCCTGCTTCGTATTCCTTTGCTTCGGGCGCCGTTCCCGTTCCTTCGCCTGCGGCGTAGGTTAATGTATATGTTGCGGGCTTGGGATCTACGCATGCAACGCACGCTAACAGAGTTACTGCCATTACCACTGCTAACAACACTATCCATATTTGCTTTTTCATTGTGTTCCCTCCTTCTTTTTTATACTACTACAACCATTTTACCAGTATATAATAAAAATTGTAATAATTATGTTTATTTTACTTTAATTTTCTATCTATTGTCAATGGTTTACTTTTAATTGGTTGCGATTTTTTAAACTAAACGCCAATTGTTAATACGATTATGCTAAAACGCTCCCAAAAGATTGTATTTGGAAGCGTTTTTTAATTTTTACTATTACCGATTGAATATTAAACTAATCTTGCGGAGTAAGCGTGTAAGTTAAATCGTCGGGGTTAAGTTGCAACAAGTAGTCGCCGTTATAGTCGCTGGGAACTTGCCCTATTACTATTCCGTCATCGTCAACAACGTCTATCATTATGTCGATTGTTACGGCATAAACGTTGGGTTGTACTTGCAACGTATGCGCGTTACCGATATTGCAACTCAAGTCGCCGTTAGCCGTTTTAAAGCCGAACAATATATCTACGCGCCCGTCGGAATAAGTAGTTACGATGACGTGATCCAAATCGTTACGGTATGAGACGGAATTAGCATAGCCTTCGACGTTGTAAGTAAACGTGCCGTCGGCATCGTTAAACGTCGCAATAATTTTGTATTTATTTTCACGCCATTGAATAATCCAAGAATACGTTCCGTCACTTTCTTGGGTGGCGTACCAACCTGTTTCGGTGGAACGTTCTTCGCCGTCGACGTTTTTAATTGTGCCGTAGACCATAATATAGTTACCGAATACTACTGTAATTTCCGAACCGTCTAAGGCGATGTAATCAACTTTTTCCTGTACTTTGTCGCGTTTGTAAGTAAACGTTTTGTCGTTAGTAAGCGTTAAATGGTAAATGTAGCCTTGGTACGTAAAGCGCATACGGTAGTTTACTATTTCGATTGCAACGGGATTGCCGTTATAAGTTGCTTGGGACGAGCCGAACGTTAAATGTAAAGTTTCGTCACCGTTTGCGTAATCGACTTGCGTCCCGGCAGTTACAAACACCAACGGCGTGTCGTCATACAAACTAAAATTACGCAAATAACCCGTTTGCGGATCGTATTCGCCCACTTGCACTATAACGTTTAAGTCGGTTGCTCCGCCGAAGTCCGAACGGTCGAACCAAGCAATATACAAGCGGTTTCCGTCCCATTTGTACAAGCCGTAACGGGTTTCATCAAACAAAGCGTTGTCGCCTAAAACTAATTGCGAACCCATATTAGACAGCGAATATACTATTTGGGTTTGTTCCGCCTTGACGCGCAAGTGCGAAGCATACAACGCCCACGACGGTTCGCTTGCAAAAGACAGACCTACGTCGTACGATTCGACATAAATGCGGGGAACGCTGTTGATAAATATGTTAGATGACATCCGCGGAGCGGTTGTAGCCGTAACGGTCAATATAAGGTCGTGCTGTTCGGATACGTTTTCGCCGTCGTCCACTTCAACCGAACACATTGCAAACGCAAACGTGCCTATTTCCTTAATGTTAGCGCCGATGTTTACTTTTGCAAGTTTATAACAACGGAAAAACGCGTACTCGCCTATGGTTTGAACGCCACACAAGTCGACTTGCGTTAAACTTGTGCAGTAGAAAAATGCGTAAGAGCCTATCGATACGGTATTTTCGTTAAATATAACGTTACTTAAACTTGTGCAGCCTTCGAAAGCAGAATCGCCTATTTCCGTTACGTTGTTAAGGTCGACCGATACAATGTAGGTGCGTCCCGCAAATACGCCTACTGCTATTGCGGTAACTTCGTCGGGAATTACGATTTCAACGTCTTGCGGATTTTCGTCCTTGTTGTTATACGATATAAGCACACCGTCGACGACTTCAAATTCCGGTCTGTTATTAATTTCCTCAACGCTGGTGACATATTCGGCATACGTCTTTTTAAGCGCACTGCTTAACGACGGAACTTCGACAAGCCAGGACTCCGCCTGCCTATATGCCTGCAAACTGTCGTTAGGGACAATTACTTTAAATTCGCTTGTCGTCCAACGGAATACGTCTTGCCCCAATACAGGGGGATTTACAGCTTTTAAGTAAACCGTTTTAAGCGCGCTTTTACCGCTTGCCGAACCGTTTTCGAATGCGTAGTCTTCAATTTGTTGCAAGGTGGACGGCAATGTAATTGTGGTAATGTTTACGTCCTTAAATGCGTCTTTCTTTATAACCGTTACGCCTTCGGGTACTGTAATTACGCTGTCGCTTCCGTAATACTTTACCAATGCTCCGTCGGCGTCAATTTCAAAGTCCCCTTCGAAAGGTTGGTAAAGTTTGTTTTCAATGTCGATTGTTACGCGCATTGTTCCGCCCGTTTCGTCAACAAACGAAACCGCTACGAAATATCCGCCTTCGATATTGGTATTGATTGTGTAATAACCGTAGCGCGGTTCTTCGCGGTCGGATGCGGTATACATCGCTATACCGTAACCGTCAAGTTCCAGTTGCGGATACTGCACGTCCGCAGTTTGGCGGTAAACGCCCGCTTCGTTTTGCTTGACAATAAAGAATTGGTGATTTTCGCCTTGAATTTCCTGCGTGAACAAAATAAAGTAGAACGGGTCGATAATCAAGGCGGAATCGTTTAATTTGCGGTCGGGTTCGAATACGCATTCGGGATTGTCGACAGTGTAATTTTCCGAAGCGTAGTAGTAACCGATAATTTCGCGCTTTATCTCGTTGCCGTCCAGTTCGTAGTAAATTGCACCGCCGTAGCCGTCCAACAACAAAGCGTAATTGCTTAAAATTTCGTTATTGTAAACGCGCATTGCAAGCCCGTATTCCGAACCGCAAAACATAAAGTAACCTACAATTTGGTCTTTAATTTCAAGGTCTTCGATTCCCCCTATTTCACCGCGGAAAATTTGGAAATACGCCTTATAAACATTTTGCGGATCGGCAGGAAGGAAATATTCCATATAGTAATCGCCTTCGTCGGTGGGTTGATACGATACGTAGTAATTTTCAATGCGTCCCGTACCGTCGGTCATCATTTGCGACAGCACTCCTATGCCGTAACCGTCCAAAGCTAACATTACGCTTGGATAAACGTCTTCGGGGAATAACGAATCGCCCATAAGGAATGTTCCTATTTCGTTTTCGTTGCGGTAAATGAATGTGCCGTCGCTAAGCAGTTTGCCGTGAACTTCGACATCGTTTACAACTACGTCGAATGTTGTAAGGTCGTTTGTTTTGGTTATAAAGCCCGAATAACGCACTCCGTCGACAACTAAAATTGCCGAGCCTTTACCCGAAATATCGCGAATATATACTTTGTCGCCGGTGTCACCTGCGTCGGTGTAAACATTGGCAAGTACAGGATACAACACTATGTCGCTTGTTAAAGTAAGTTTGTCGCCGAAATTGTATTCGCGACCGTTGCCCGTAGCGGACGAACTGTACGATACTACCGCCGTTTTGCTTGTTGGGTCTTCGACGGGAGTACGTACCGAATACTGTTCGTTATAACGTACAAATACTTTTGTTTGGTCGTCGTTATACGTTACCGTAAAACGTTCGATAGAATAATACGCCGCTAAAACGTCGTTGTTTTGCAAGGACGTTACTTCGGTTAAAGCTTCGGGGTGGTCGTAGTCAAGGAAATAATGCTCCTCGCTAAAACCGTCCGTCGAAACGGATACTTTTTCGCCAAGATGACGGTTTGTAACAGCAGTCGTTTTTTCCTTAATGTAAACGTACTGACCGTCAACTAAACGTTCGACATAAACTTCCTCGGTGTAGGTAACTTTCCATTGCGCATACAGCGTTAAATTTGCAGATAACGTCACTTCGGCGCCGTCGGCATAACTTTGCCCCGAACCGTCGGGTTTGGTATTCCAACCGTCAAAAACCAAGCTTGACGTAAAACCGCACGCGTTAAGGTTAACTTTGCCCCCTACCGCTACGGTTTGAACCGCCATACTGCCGGTTGCTTGCGGGTTGTTTTTGTCAAACGTTATTGCGCAAACGTCGCTCCAACGCGCAGTAACTTTACCGTCGGCACTCCAACGCGTTGCGGAAGTAATTTCGTTTCCGTCGGCATCGAACCAGCCTGCAAACACCTTGCCGTCAACGTCTTGCGGAACGTATTGCGCAAGTTTACTGTAAAACTCGGCGTTTGCGTCCGTTTCAAACGTCTTTTCGGCGACGCCGTCCAAATTAACGGCGACGGTGATTGTGATTTTGTTTGACGGTTTATTGGGATCTACGCAGGCGGATAAAACGACTGCCGACAAAACAAGCGTCAAACACAAGACGATCAAAATACACTTAAATTGTTTTTTCATAACGTTACCTACTTGAAAATATTCACTCGCACAAATGCCAATGAGTAAAACTTTCCATTATATATATTAATAAATTCTATTTTACAATGATTTAGGGAATTTTGCAACAAAAAAAGTCCTATAAACACGTATATATAGAAATCACATTCGGTTAAAATTTGCAAACGCTTTTAAAAACGGTTTAATTTGTTACAAAAAGTTAATATTTAAAATATAAACGAATAAAGGAGTACAAAAACAATATGAATGTAAAAGTTAACGAAGATTGCATAGGTTGCGGAATGTGCATAAATATGTGTCCCGACGTGTTCGAATATGACGAAAACGGCTTGTCCCGCGTTTGCGGAAACGCCGACGATTGCCCCGATACAGTAGAATCCGCAGCGGAAGCTTGCCCCACCAACGCAATAGAAATAGTTGTGTAACACAGGTTGGAAAATGCATAATGTGCAATGCGTAATGCGGAATTGCAGAATGTTGGCGACATTAATAACACTTTACGCTACGCTAGATCTCTCCACGCGGCACAAGTGCCTTGGTCGAGATGACATACTTAGGTGTATACCTTGCCGTCTTTGCGAGCGAAGCGAAGCAATCCAGAATTGAATTAAATTAACCGCAATAAAGCCTTCCCCTTTCGGGAAAGGGGAAGGTGGACGCGTAGCGGACAGATGAGGATTGCGCATAACTAAACTCAACCTTAATTACGCATTGCGCATTACACATTTTAAACTTTTACTTCCGCTTTGCTCTAAGAGTGAGCGACTAATTAAAAGCCGTTGATTGTACCGAAAATACCGTTACCGTTTGTGGTCGTTGTGGTGGTTGTCGTTGTAGAATTGTTGTTACCGCAACACCTGTTGTTGTAATAGCAGTTAAGCAGTAATATTACAAAAGCAATAATTAAACCGTTAGTTAGCGACAACTTGTTGTCCTTATCCAAAACGGCATAAAGCAAAAGCAAATACAGTAAACTTGTTGTTATATTCATAAAAATCCCCTTTGTTTTTACAAACGTTGTTATTTTGCTACAATATACGACATTGTTTTCAATCAAGCGTATTGTAGTATTTACTTATAAACAAAAACCGTAATTTTTATACAACTACCGTTTTTTACTAAAATATGCGCAAACGTTTTTAATTGTGCATATTGTAAAATTTTTTTTATAATAAGGTACAAGCCTAGGCTGTTGTTTATGTTAAAGGGGAAAATTATGTTACAAGCTACTCCGCAAATTTTGGACGATTTAGATTGCTATCTACCGGACGATACCGCAACGGCTAAGATTGCAAGGTTTTTTTCGCTGCTGTCCGATCCGTCAAGAGTAAAACTGCTTTCGGCGTTAGCGATAGCGCCGCTGTGCGTGACGGACTTGTCAAAAATACTTAATATGAACCAAACCACCGTTTCGCACCAATTAAGATTGCTGCGCGATACCGACGTCGTACAGGCGGAAAGGCAGGGAAAGATTTTAAAATACAAAATAACCAACCCTAAAATTAACGAAATTTTACTTGTCGGCGTAGAATATTTAGGGTATTGATTTGCTGTACAATGAACTTAAAGAGTGCTATACTGTTTTATAATATCGTGTTAAACAATACCGTTTGATGCATTTTAAAAATATAATTTTTATCAACTGCAACAAAAACGCCGTTTGAATTGTTTAATATAAAAGCGGTGAAAGAGAGGCGAAAGATATGTACAAAAATTTTGTGTTTGACGTGTACGGTACTTTGGTAGATATACACACCAACGAATACGACATCGAAACTTGGCAAAAACTTGCCAACACCATTGCTTTTTACGACGTAAATTATACTGCCGAGGAATTGAAAGAAACGTACTTTATGAGTTGCGATTGGCAAATACGCCAAGGCTTAAAACGTTTTAAATGCCCCGAAGTGGACGTCGTGGAAGTATCCAAACACATATTCGAAAATAAGGGCAAAAAGGCGACAAAAACGCTTGCAACGCACTTGGCGCAAGAATTCCGCGCGTTCAGCACCGAGCGTTTGCGCGTTTATCCCGACGTTATCGAAACGTTAAAGCAACTTAAACGCGCCCGCAAAAAACTTTACATAGTGTCCAACGCGCAGCGTTGCTATACCAAACACGAACTTGAAAAACTGGGACTTATAAAATACTTTGACGGCATTGTTTATTCGTCCGACTACGGCTGCGCAAAACCCGACGCTAAACTTTTTGACTTTGCGTGCGAAAAGTTCAAACTTAACAAGGCGGAAACTATTTATATCGGCAACGACCCCAAAACGGACGTTGACGGAGCAAAAAGCGCAAAAATAGACTGTTTGTGGATAAAAACAAACTTGACCGATTACGACGCAAAACCTAAATTCCCCGCAAAGTATATTGTAGAAAACGGCGACTTTAAGGAAATAACAAAACTGTTGCTGAAAAAATAATACAGTGTAAATTAAACAAAAAAAGCAGAGAAGATGCAATCTCTGCTTTTTTTGTACGGTTTAAATGCAAAAAGTTGTACGTAATAACTGTTAATATGCCGCCACACCTTTCGTAGGCAAAACATTACGCATTTAAATGCAATATTGTGGTGATGTTTAGTTTAATGTAATAATTCGGTGGGCAAGAGTCTGCCCACCCTACGAAACAAAAAGGCAAGACAACGCAGTAGACGCGCCTTTTATATACCACACTTCCTAAGCCCGTAGAAAGGGGTGGATGCTAGGCAAACAAAGCGAACGCGAAGGAGTTTACTAAGCGTAAATACTACGCTTGCGCTTCGTGGCGTTCGCAACTACGTTGCTCGGCTAAGGACTGAGCATGAGTCCGCAGTTTAACAAAGCAGATACACTTTTATATATCTATTCTAAGCCCGTAGAAACGAGCAAGACAAGGCGACCGCGGATTTTGCGACAGGAGCGTACTAAGCGTACGTGACTTAGCAAAAACGTAAGGACAACGCAGTATTGCGATGTTTATACGGGTTTAGAAGCCGTGGTTGTCGGGGTCGCGATACTGCCTTTCGTTAGAGTTTAGATTGGCAATCGCTTGCATATCCCGATCGCTTATTTCAAAACGGAAAATGTCGAAGTTTTCCGCCATACGTTCTTTGTTGGTTGTTTTGGGTATTGTGGCAACGCCCAGTTGAATATCCCAACGCAAAATAAGCTGCGCTACGGTTACATTGTACTTTGCAGCCAGACGGGAAAGTTCGTCAATTTGCAACGCCTTTGCACGCATAAGGGGCGACCAAGCTTGCAATCGGATATTTTTTCCGTTGCAATATTGCTGCAAATCGGGCTGTTGAAACAGCGGATGAAATTCCACTTGGTTTACGACGGGAACAACCCCTGTTGCGGTTAGCAATTCGTCAACGTGGTGTTGTTTAAAATTGGATACCCCTACCGAACGCACTACGCCCTGCTGCTGCAATTCGAGCATTGCCTGCCATACCGTAACGTTGGCTTGCGTAGGCCAGTGAATTAAAAGCAAATCCAAATAGTCGGTTTTAAGTTTTGCAAGCGATTCGTCAACCGACTTGAATGCTTTGTCGCGGCTGTTTACGTCCGTCCACAGTTTAGTGGTTACAAACAAGTCCTTACGCGCAATTCCGCAGGAAGATATTGCTTGTCCTATGCCGGCTTCGTTGCGGTACAGCGTAGCTGTGTCAATTAAACGGTAGCCTGCTTCCAATGCGTCGGCAACACAACGTGTTGCTTGGGCGCAATCGTCTATTTTGTAAGTGCCGTAGCCTAACATAGGCATACTGTTTCCGTCGTTTAACTTTGTATTAATCATACTAAATTCACTCCCATTAAAAATAATCGACGAGATTTTGACGGCAGTACATACCGCTGTCCCGTCGGCACATATAAACAACTGGTTTTAATATAGCACAAATTCAAGTCAAATTCAACACCGTAGCGCAAAAAAACGCCTCAGCTCACCCCAAAACGGTGCAATTATTTAGTATTTTTGTTGACTTTAATTAAAACGTTTAGTAGAATATATATATAATAATTTAACGATTGGTTAAATTAAACGGAGGCCATATGGACACAAAGGAAAATTCCGCAAATAAGCATAATTGGTGGTCCGACAAAGGACAGCGCACAATGCTCATCGGCATTGTTGTTTGCATTGTTGTCTGCGCAATATTGTTTACCTTTTTAGGCATTTATATGGTAGGCAACAGCAATAGCGCAATCGACCGTATCGGCGAAAAGACAATGCGCGATTCGAGTTATCAATTTACAAAGCGTTTCGAAGCAGTAATGGAACAACGCCTTACAATGGTTCAAGCGTTAGTAGAAGATCACTCGCGCAGTATGTATGATAGCGACGAAGAATACCGCACTGCTTTGGCTAACAGCGCAAAAGCCCGCGGTTTCGATTACTTGGCTTTTGTATACATAACCGACAACTTCGTAGACGATCCGCAAAACAATGATTGCAGAGTTATCGACTTTATTATAAACAACGATTTTATTTCTGTTGACAAAAAAAGTTTCCGCGATTCCGTTCGAAAAGGGGAACAAAAGATAGCCGTTGGTAAACAAGTTAAAACAGACGGGACTTCGGGCGAAGATATAGTAATGTTTAGTGTCCCGACAGACAGTCACGTAATGACAAACGGTGAAAAAAGCATGGCGTTGATTGCCGGCATAAAAAACGAATCGTTTGTCAATATGCTTAACGTGGACAACAACTCCCAAAATTCCAGCACTAACATTATCCGTAAAGACGGTTCTTTCGTATTAGCAAGCGCAAAAGCTTCTAAATACGACGATTTTGAATCTTTATTGAAAAACGAATACAATGACGACTCTATCGACTCGATAATCGACAACCTTTACGAAAAGATGTTGAACGGCAGTTCGCAACGCGCCGATGATGATTACACCAATGCGGTTTATTCGCAAATTCTTCACGTCGGAGAAAAACATATTTTTATGTACTGCAACAAACTGGCTAAATCCGAATGGTTTTTGGTTTCGTTTGCAAACAATGCCGAATTGAACGAGGTTATCGAAGCACTCAATACGCAATGGATAATAATGATTGTCGTTGCGATAGTCACAATCATTGCAATGCTGTTGATTGTATTTATATTGTACTACCACTACAACCAACAAACTCTGTCGCAATTGCAAACCGCAAAAGAGGAAGCGTTAAACGCCAGCAAAGCAAAGAGTGAATTTTTGTCGAATATGTCGCACGATATACGTACGCCTATGAACGCAATTGTAGGTATGACGGCTATTGCAAGGGCAAACATCGAAAATCCGCAGCAAGTAGGCGACTGCTTAAAGAAGATTGCATTGTCAAGCAAACACCTGTTGGGACTTATCAACGACGTATTGGATATGTCCAAAATCGAAAGCGGCAAAATGACGCTTAATATGGAACAGGTATCGCTGCGCGAAGTTTTGGACGGCATTACCACTATCGTTCAACCGCAAATACGTACAAAGCGTCAAAACTTCAACGTAATAGTACGCAGCATCGAACAGGAAAAAGTTTACTGCGACAGCGTACGTATTAACCAAGTTTTGTTAAACTTACTTTCCAACGCTATTAAGTTCACTTCCGAAGAAGGAACGATTGAAATTTATTTAGACCAAGAAGAATCCCCCTTGGGCAGCGATTACGTACGTACGCATATCCGCGTAAAGGATAACGGCATAGGTATGTCGGACGAATTCCAAAAGAAGATTTTCGAATCGTTCTCGCGCGAAGACAGCAAACGCGTACACCACACCGAAGGTTCCGGTTTAGGTATGGCGATTACAAAGTATATTGTAGACGCTATGCACGGAACAATCGAATTAAAGAGCGAACTAGGTATGGGAACTCAATTCCACATTACGCTCGACCTTGAAAGAGCGTTGGTTCCCGAAGAAGAAATGATATTACCCAATTGGAAAATGCTGATAGTCGACGACGACCAACAACTGTGCGAAACTACGGTTGTTGCGTTAAAGGAAATCGGCATCGACGCCGAATGGGTATTGGACGGCGAAAATGCGGTAGACGCAGCTGTAAAAGCAAACAAAAACCGCAAACCGTACAACATCATTTTGTTAGACTGGAAACTGCCCGGCATTGACGGCGTTGAAACGGCAAGGCGCATACACAAGCAATTAGGCGAAGACAACGT
The DNA here is from genome assembly GCA_948938605.1 of uncultured Eubacteriales bacterium. GTDB lineage: Bacteria > Bacillota > Clostridia > Christensenellales > CAG-314 > Fimimonas. Next base: position 35,299 of record CARAIG010000004.1, on the reverse strand, counting down.
ACCTATCCTGCTTATATCCGCTTACGACTGGTCGGAAATCGAAACGGAAGCGCGCGCTGCGGGCATTAGCGGATTTATAAGCAAACCGTTGTTTAAATCTACTTTGTTCTACGGACTTAAATCGTTTGTAGGCGAAGGCGAAACAATCAATAAACCCGTCGAACAGAAAAAGGACTACGACCTTACCGGATTGCACGTACTTGTTGCGGAAGACAACGACCTTAACTGGGAAATTGCCGAAGCACTGCTTGAAAGCGTCGGAATTACAGCCGACCACGCGGAAAACGGACAAATGTGCATAGATATGTTCAAGGATTCCAAACCGGGCGAATACCAAGCAATACTTATGGATATACGTATGCCTATTATGACGGGATACGAAGCTACCCCCGAAATCCGCAAGTTAAACCGTCCCGACAAAGACTTGCCCATAATTGCAATGACAGCAGACGCATTTGCCGACGATATGAAAAAATGTATTGAATGCGGTATGAACGCACACATTGCTAAACCTATCGACATTGACGTAGTTCAAAAAACGATAGCTAAGTTTATTAAAAAGTAATATAGTTACAATTATAAAAAACGAATGTCCTTTAAGCGGACATTCGTTTTTTGTTGTCGTTTAAAATATTTAACAAGGAAATGCCAACCGTACGTTGTTACCGTCCTTTGCGAACACACTCAACATTGTCCGCAATGTGCAAAATAAAGTTAGTTATACGTACAAATTTGATTTGCTATGCTATTAAACGGATTGCTTGTACTAAATTAATCTGCTTGTGGCAATAATTTAGTCAAGTGAGGTTTTAATATGAAATGCTTTAATTGTAACAACGAAATAAACAGCCACGACTACTGTATATGCACAAAATGCCGTCAAAAGTGCTGCCCCGCTTGCGCCGAAAAAAGCGCATACGTGTGCGAAAACTGCGGCGGCGACATTGCGTATTTGTCCTAGCAACGCAAGTTTAACGCAGTAAACGCCCCATTTATACGGGCTTAGGACATAATATACTGTGCAAATTCACAATATCCCCCGCTCCTAAAATAAGCACCAAGTCACTAGGTTCGGCAACTTGGTTAAGCCACCGCGAAACCGTTTTGAAATCGGCAAAATACTTAGCGTTCAAACCCGTTTTTGCCGCAAGACGAGCAAGCCGCAGCGAATTTACGCCGCGTATAGGTTTTTCGCGCGCGGAATAGATAGGCAAATACGCTACAATATCCGCCCCGCTAAAACACGTGACGAATTTTTTAAAAAACGTTTTAGTACGGGTGTACGTATGCGGTTGAAACACGCATATAACGCGCCCCTTTGCAACGTTTTTGGCAGACTCGACCGCGCACGCAATTTCCGTCGGGTGATGAGCGTAATCGAACACGCACTTAAACCTGCAATTGTATTCCGTCCAGCGCCTGTCGACGCCCGTAAACCGTTCAAGCGCAACCACTCCGTCGGATAACGGGATATTAAGCGCGCAGCCTGCCGCAAGCGCTGCAAGGGCGTTATAAACATTGTGTCTGCCGACAATATCAAGTTTAACTTCCTGTTGACACTTGCCGAAACTTGCGACAAAACGCGGTTTGCCGCCTTTAAAACGCACTTCGCCCGTTAATGCGTCGTCAAAGTATATGCAAGGAATATTGTCGGGGGCTAGCTTGTGTAAACTGCGCGGGAGTATTACCGTACCGTTGACGTCGGTACTTGCAAGGAACTTTTTAAAAGCGCGACGTACAGCATTTTTACTGCGGTAACAATCGGGGTGATCGTACTCGGCATTTGTACAAACGGTAACCGTCGGCTTTAAATTGAAAAAACTGCGGTTGTATTCGCACGCTTCGGCAACGACGATGTTATCGCCGAAATAAAAATTAGTGCCGTTATACAACCCGCCTATGAATGCCGAATGGTCTACTTTGGCACTTGCAAGCAACTGATGTATCATTGCCGTAACGGTTGTTTTGCCATGCGTGCCGCACACCGCAATGCGAACGGGAAAACTGTTAAACACCGTACCCAACAATTCTTCGCGCAGTATTACGGGCACGCCGTTTTTTTTAGCTTCGGTAAGTTCCAAATTGTCGTCATGCACTGCCGACGTATGTACAACCAACTCGGCATCGCGTACGTTATATTTGTTGTGGCCTATGTATACGCGCACGCCTAGTTTTGCAAGGGCTTGCGTCTGTTCGTTGGACGTTCTGTCACTACCCGTAACGGTATGTCCCGTTAAATGCAAATATTGCGCAAGGGCGCTCATACCTATACCGCCCACGCCTACAAAGTGAACCCTTTGGGGGATATCCTGCAATTTCATACTGTAATATATGTATGCGTTTTTAAAAAAGTGCTTTACGCAAATGCACATTTAAAACGAGAAAGCACTATCATTTACATTTGATTGTGCTTGTGGTATAATACAAAAAAACCAAACACCAAAATTAATGATAATGACTGAAAAGCCCGCAAGAAAAAATTAAGATTACAACAATACAATTACAATAATATCGGATATTACTTTGTTACCGTATGCACACTTAACCGAGAGTGTTTGCTTAGTCAAATAGACTTTGTAGGGAGCGCAGACTCTTGCGCTCCGCAAAACGAATTATTTGTCGAGCCAATGACAAAACTTACCCATTACGGTAAAATAGCCGATAGATACTTACAATCGATAAAATTTTATAATAAGGGCGTAAAAGTAGATAAATATGTAATTATGCCTAACCATATACATGCAATTATAATTATATACGATAACGGCGGGCAAGGGTCTGCCCGCCCTACGAATATATTATCCAAAATAATCCACTCGTTTAAAAGACTTACAAATACTGAGTTCGGTAAAAACATTTGGCAAGCGTCTTTTTATGACCATATTATACACAACGAACAAGATTACTTGCGTATATGGCAATATATCGACACAAACCCTATAAAATGGGCAGAAGACGAATATAATACACAAAAATGACATCATTGGCTTTTCATCAAAGATTTAAGATATAACGAAAAAAAATTTGCAAAATACTGCAATATTACAAATAAACATATAGGCGATTTTAAATATCTCAAAAAGTATGCCGAGTAGAGATACTTTAACTAAAATTTGCTAATGTTCGAACTATTAAATTCCATTATAAATATTTGTTACAAAATACAACAAAAAAAGCGCAGAGAGTTATAAAATTCTCTGCGCTTTAATATTTGGTTTTACTTTTTGTCGGAATGGGATTGAGACTGCTGCGACTCATTGGACTGCAACAATTGATTTTGCCTTTTATTACGGACAAGTTTACGGATAAATTCGAATATGGTTATGCCCATACCTACAAGAATGTAAATGTAGTACGTAGACATACGCCAACCTAAAAGCACCCATACGGACGCCGCCGCAATCAATTTGGGAAGAGCGCCTGCAATAACTACGCCCATAACGATTTCCATAGGTCCGCTATTGCCCGGTGTAGGCACCACCGTAACCGACATTGCCGAATATACGTTAAGCGTCATTATCATAAACGCAAGTTCCCAAGTGGGAGTAGCTTCCTTGGCAAATGCAATAAGAATAAAAAACGGAAACGCCCAAGTTAACAACTGTTCGCAAATACACGTAATAAGCAACGTGATAAAATGCAGCGGACGGTGTATCATTACGGCAAAACTCGAACGGAAATCCGTAACGGCGGAATTTGCGCTGTCTATCCATTTGCGTTTGCGGCGTATCAGTTTTACTTTACGGTTAAATTGACTTTCGCCCGTTTTACGTTCCTTGCGGTTTGCCGCGCGCCAACTGATATTTATTACAAAATTAATAAAGAAGTTGAGTACTTTATTGGTAAACTTGGGGAATATTGCAAAAAATATAATGGACAACGGCAAAACTGCGTTTACTACCCAACCTATCCAGCCAGCAATCGTCAAAAACTCCTTAATGGGAATATTTAAACCCCACAACTGCAACGGTTCGCCGAAGTTGGAATCGAGAACGCCGCGGTTAATAACCATAAGCAAAAAGCATATAGTTACCCAACACATCATTTGAATAAAGTACTTTATCAAAATAATAGCCGACGACGTACCAGTAGAATGTCCCTTTTTGTGCAAATAATATATTTGCATAGGCTGACCGCCCGCACTGAACGGAGTTATTGCATCGTAGTATTTTCCTACAAACGCAACCTTAATGCTGTCCAACGGTTTAAGCCTGCCCGTAACCGCATGCGTTACTACAAAATACTTTAAACTTTCCAACAACATTACTATAAATATCAGCGCAAGCGCCAAAACCAAATACTTGACGTTAATGTTGTTGATAAGGTCCTTAAACGACCAAGCGTTTTCGGCGGTGTTGATTTCGCCGACTAACTGTATCATACAATACAATCCTAGGGCAATTACAATGGGCAACACGATAAAACTCACCCAACTGCGATTTTTCTTGGGCGGCTCTACCGTTGTCTTGCTGAAATTGTTTAACGCATTGTCTACGTTAACCGAACTTTTTGCAGACTTATTTTTTGGCTCTTTTCCGTCCGAGACGGGCTTTTTTTGTTCGTCGCTCATATTTTCCTTTTACTTAACGGTATTGCATTGCAGTTACAAACAGAAACATCTGCGGTATAGTACACAAACTTAGCAGCATAATTACAATTAAAGCATTGTAAACGTTTACGTAACGTGTTGTTTAATGACTATCAACCGTAGTTAGTTGTAGTTAAACGTACTTAAACGTGACTGTATATTTTATTATATAACACACACACGAATAACATTTAACGCAAAATTCTACTTATCGCGTGATGTGTTGTATAATAGTGGTTAACAATAATTAGTTGTAGTTACAATCCATTAGTAGTTGCTTGTATCTTATTATATCATTTAAACTGAAATATATCAATATGTTAACATAAAGTTTAACTATAAATTGATATTTTAAGTCAATTTGAACAAGAAAAACGCGATTTCATATATCGATTTGGTAAATCAGCGGCAAAATTTAAACTTAAATTAAAAACACAGCCGTTTTTTTGAAGAAATTACGAAAGAACGTCCGTGTTTACTATTTACATATATCTATCAATATTTTACTTTTTATTATGCAATAAAACATAATTATTAATCAATGTCAGTATTGCGTTTTTTTGAGTGTCAGTCAAAGCAAACCATTCATTTAAAAATTTTTGTTCGTCATCGGATAATCGGTAATTAGCTTCGCCGCAGAAAAACTGTTCCAACGTAATATTCATTGCTTCGCAAACTTTTATTACATTTGTCAATGTCGGCATCGAATTATTTTCCCAAGCATAAATAGTATTTGTAGAAATACCGGTTTGTTTGGAAAGTTCATAAGCCGTCCAGTCTTTTCTTTTCATTAATTCGTAAATGCGTTTAGCAATATTCATTTTAAAACACCTTTATTTCCTAAAACTGTCCATAACATTAAATATAATTTTTTTTTCTTCGGCGGTTAACACCGACCACTTATTAAGTATACTGCTGTCTTCTTCGTTTAAGTTAGTAATTTTATTTTTACGGAAAAACTGCTCGACGGTAATACCGAAAGCATCACATATCTTTTGAATATTTGAAAAAGTCGGCGTATTGCCATTGCGCGTCCATCCGTATACTGTATTAGGACATATTCCTACAAATTCAGCAAACTCATATTGACTTAAACCTTTTAATTTACGCAGTTCGTTAATATGTTGTATAATTTCATTCATAACTTAAATACTAATTTTATATTATTTAAATTTTGCAAGAAGTAACCACTTTTAATTATATCACTTAGTTGTAATATTGTATATCTATTTGTTGTAAAAACATATGCTTATTCAATGGATTTTAAAACCGTATTTGGTAAACTGCACGTATTTATAATATTTATTATTGAAACACCCATTAGCATAAACAATGTTTTACAAGGTAAAAATACACGCAAATGGGTAAATTATTGCTGCGCACCATTGGGCTGCGTAATTATTAAACAAAAAATAACGGACAATATTTTAAATACAAGTTGTTAAATCATTAATACATTTTTAGCATTTAAAAACAGTCGCTTCGCGAGGATCGCGAAGCGACTGTTTGTAGTTTATTTGTGCGACAGAATATGCTGAATAACAAACTGTACATATAGTTTTACATATTTTATTACTCTTAAACCCAAATGCGCTGCGCTAGATTTTTCGACGCGGACTGCGTCCTTGCTCAAAATGACATTTGGCTTTGTCCAATAAAATTTTTTCATCACACTCTTTCGTCAAAGCACTGTTATGTGACTTATTTTTTTAAGTACTGTGACAAATATACAACGCATTGACGGTGACGTCAATGGGGCACGCGTACGCGGGCGGCAAAAAAGATTGCAAACTGTCGCTGCGTAAGCAAAACCCGCAATTTTGCAATTCGATTTGCTTGCGTTGCGTATCTGTAAAAAAATAACGGACAACCGTTTTAGATTGTCCGTTAATGTTTGAATTATTGAAGTCCGTACTTTTTCTTGAACTTGTCTACGCGTCCGCCTGCGTCAACCAACTTTTGCTTACCTGTAAAGTAAGGATGGCATTTGTTGCAGATTTCCACCTTTATCGTATCGGTATCCTTAGTTGTACCGGTTTTAAAGGTTGCGCCACAAGCACATACAACAGTCGCTTCGTGATAATTCGGATGTATACCTTGTTTCATATTGCATTACCTCGCTTTTTAAATTTTAGGAGCGTTCCCCCTAATCGTGCTATTGTATTATAACTTGCAACAAACAAAGTGTCAAGCGTTTTTTATTAAGCGCTGCTGCATTACGCTTGGGGATTTACGGGAATAAACACGTTGGCGTTATCGCCGCCCATGACAGTAGGTAATTTGCCGTCCCAAACTTCAAGATATTCGATGTATCTTAAATATTCGCTTATTACCTTTATTTCCGCTTCGGTCTTGCCCGTAAAGTCAATATCGTAAATTGTGCCGTCGTCGGATTCCTTTTCGGTAATGGTAAAGCCTAACATACGCGCCACTTCGATAGATTTAAGTTTAATGGCGTTAGCTTCGGCTTGCGCTTTTACGCGGACTGCTTCCGCATCGCCTTCCGCCTTGGCAATGTTGGCTTGTGCGGCAAGTTTGGCAACTTCAAGTTCCTTTTCCGCTTCGATTATGGCTTTTTCCTTTTCGTACTTGGCCTTTAACTGTTGCTGTTCGGCAATCATTTTGTCTTCAACCGTTGCTTCGAAAGCGTCGGAAAAGTCAATGTTTGTAATAACTACCGCCACTATATCCACACAGTAACTGTCAGTGACCGCACTTTTAATTTCTTCTTCGATAGCAGGACTAACCGTTGCGCGCGTTTCGATAATAGTCATTGCGGACTTTTGCGACAATACGGTTTTAGCTTTGTCAATCGACACGTTGCTTATAAGCCTGCTAAGATTGTCCAAGCCGCGATACTTGTTGGCTATTTCCACGCCTCTGTCTGGCTGAATTTGGTATTGCACTACAATCGCCACATCCATCGCTTGCGCGTCGGACGAGTAACACATTGTTTCTATTTCCTTTTGTTGGACGGTAGCGTCGTAATAATCGTATTGGTTGCTAACCCAAAAATCGAAATACGTACCGGGCGTACGGGTATACTCCGCCTTGCCCCACACTTTGACTACGGCAACTTGACCGGGTTGAACGGTATGAACGCTAAACGGTATAAACATAAACAACACAAAACACGCCGCCGCAACCGAAACGCACGTTATAAACCATTTTTTACTGCGATGCTTTTTTGTATTGAAAATTACGGCGCCTGCAATGCATCCGCCTATTGCCAAAACTAAAACGATAGCTAAAATTACTCCAATCATATTAACTCCTTTGCGGTAATTACCGCATTCTATATTATATTTGCAAAACAGTTTTTTTGCAAGACTTCCGCGAACACAAGCGCTATATGCCCGTTAATTTGCAAACTGTATTATGTTTTTCGTATTCATAATTTTTAACAAAAAAAACTCATACGGAAAACCCCGTATGAGTCTCATTTTTTAATCTCTTCCGAACTTACATACGTAAGCTGTGATGACGGTACGAGAAGCGCGTTTTGCGCTAATTACTCCCTCATATTTAAACAGATATTATCTGCTTTGCATAATTATTGTATCAATTTTTAGGTTATTTGTCAATATCTGCCAATACGATTTATTATAAAATCGGTTTTAGGATAGCATAAAGCGCGGTTTATAATTACGGTAATTAACGGAATGCGTAATTGTGGCGATATTAATCAACTACGTGTTGCAAATAAGATGTCGCTGCTTTTTTTGTCCTTAGCCAACGCCAATGTTTATGGAGCAAAGCGACAATAAACATTATGTTGAGCGAGCAACGTAGTTGCGACGTTTCGCCAAAGAACAGCGAATGTTGCGAAACATCTAGGGATACGATATGTACGGTTATAAGTTGGTTCTTAGATCCTTCGACTCCACTTCGTTCCGCTCAGGATGACATATATGGGTGTTATTCTTCGCTCAGGATGACATATATTTGAATGCGGAATGCGGAATTATGGTAACGTTTAGTTATATTCTGGATTGCTTCGCTCGCAATACTCGCATTCGCTCGTGGCGTTTGCAACTGCGTTGCTCGGCTGAGAACGGAAAAGGTCACAATGTGCGGTGGGCAAAAGTCTGCCCACCCTACGAAAGTAAAATCGTAAGTTTAACACAGTAGCCGTATTATATATACCAATTTCTAAGCCCGTAGATGGGTGCGGATACAAGGCAAACGAATAGCCCGCTAGGGAGTTTACTAAGCGTAAATGACCGAAGCAACCGTCCGACGTTTAACGCAGTATTGCGATGTTTATACGGGCTTAGATGATGATGAAGTCGGCATCCTTGCCCACCTCAATAGTCCCTATGCGCCCGTCAAGCCCCAACATTTTGGCAGGGTTTACAGTCCACAGTTTGATTGCTTCGGGCAGTTTTAACCCTGTAAAACTTACAACGTTTGCAAGCCCCGTATGGGCGTCCAAAACGCTGCCTGCGCGTTTAGTTGTGCCTTTAACGTACGCATCGCCGTTTTGCACTACGACATCCGTTACGCCCAGCTTGTATTCGCCGTCGGCAAGGCCCGTAGCCATTATGCTGTCGGTAATACCTATTACTTTGTCGATACCTTTGGTTTTAATCAAAAATTTAAGTACGTCTTTGTCGATGTGTTTACCGTCGCAGATTACTTCCGCATAGGCGCGCGAATTAAGCGCGGATCCCACCATATTAAGGTTGAGCCTGTCCATTTGCGACATTCCGTTGCCGAAGTGCGTAAAACCGACGGCGCCTGCCTTTAAGGCGCGCTGCACCGTTGCGTAATCCGCACCGCTGTGACCCAACGACACTTTTACGCGCGCGGCAACGGCTTCTTCAATAAACTCTATTGCGCGCGGCAATTCGGGGGCTATCGTAACCAACTTTATAAGTCCTTGCGCCGCTTTTTGATAAGTTAAAAACTTTTCAAACGACGGCTTTTGCAAAAATTGTTTCGGGTGCGCACCGCTAAACGCTTCGGACAAAAACGGCCCTTCCAAATTAATACCCTTAATTTCAGGATATTCCTTGGCAAGTTCGGCAATAAGCCCTGCTTGACGGCAAATTACTTCGTCGGAGTCGGTCATAACGGTAGGCAATACGGTACCCACTCCGCGAGATATGTAAAACTCCATTATCTTTTTCATTCCGTCAATATCGGCAGTGTTAAAATCGTAGCCGTTTGCGCCGTGAGTGTGAATGTCCACCAACGCAGGCAAAATAAACTTGCCTTGGCAATCGATAACTTCCGTATCCTTGTCGGGTACGATTTCCTTGTCTATCGCTATTATACGCCCGTGATTGGCGACGATATCGGTTATGACTATTTTGCCGTCTATTAATGCCGAACCTTGTTTGTAAAGTATCATAATGAGTAACTCCTGTTAACAGTATTGTAGCATATACTAAAAAAGCGGTCAATTATAGCAAGTAAAATTTAGACGGCGCTACACTTGCAAAACGACAGTATTTGATGTATACTTTAAACATTAAATATTTTAAACGAGGTACTGCTATGGCGGATATAATGATATCCACAACCAACCTTACAAAAGTGTACAACGGAAAGGTTACGGTGGATAATGTATCACTGCAAATAGAACGCGGCGGAATAATCGGGCTTGTAGGACAAAACGGCGCGGGCAAAACAACTCTTATACGTATGCTTACGGGTTTGGTAAATCCCACATCGGGCAGTTTTAAAATTTTGCCCGACTGCAAACGTTTGCCGACCGACGTGGCTGCAATCGTAGAAAAACCTTCGATATATTCAAGTATGTCGGCGTTGGACAATTTAACCGCGCAAAGCATATTGCTCGGACTTAAAACCGATACCGAATATTTGTCGGCAACGTTAAAACTTGTAGGACTGGATCCGACATTGAAACGCCCCGTAAAAAACTATTCTCTCGGTATGAAACAACGCTTGGCCATTGCTATGACGTTGGTAGGCAAACCGCAATTGTTAATTTTGGACGAACCTACAAACGGGCTGGATCCGCAAGGTATTGCGGACATTCGCGAAGTGTTTGTAAAGCTCAACAAGGATATGGGCGTAACAATCCTTATTTCCAGTCACATTTTGTCCGAACTGGGCAAGTTTGCAACGGAATTTTACATAATGGATAAAGGACAGATATTAAAGCGGGTAACAGCCGACGAAATAAAAAATATTAGCGGCAAACGCATACGTTTGTATGTTGACGACACCGCTAAAACGCTAGATACGCTTAAAGATATGGGCAAAGCGAATATCTGCGGTGACAATCAAGTAATGCTTGCTACCGAAACTCCCATTACTCAGATTATGCTCAGCCTTGCGCAAGCGGGCGTTGTAGTACGAAACTTTGTTCAAGTAGGCGACGCCTTGGAAGATTATTATCTGCAAATCGTCCGCGACGCGCGCAATCCTTTTAGCGACAACGGGGGTACGTTATGACAGAGATTATTAAAGTGGAATTATTCCGTCTTAAAAAGAGCGCGTTGTTTTGGATAATGCTCGGCGTATGTGCCGCAATGCCCCTTATTAATTTGTTGATAACGGCAATTATGTATACGATACTGGGAATTTTAAACGATATTCCCGTTGACGTATTCGGCTTACTTTGTCAACAAGCAACGGCAGGTCTGTTGCAGCAAATGTCAAATGTGCCTAACGATATGGTATTGCTAACTATTATTTCTACCGCAGTAATACTTAGCAAAGAATTCGTCGACGGAACAATGCGCAACGTTGTGTTAGCAAACAAAACCCGTACCGAACTGTTTTTCGCTTACTTTATAACTTCGATGATTGTTGCCGTAACTTACTTAATGGCTTTTTTGACGGTAACGCTTGTAATAGTAGCGCCTATATTCGGTTTTAACGGCGAGCCCGCAAGCAAAGTCGTTTCGGCGGTATTTTGCTCCCTTGCGCTAGGTATACTTGCTATGGCATTTATCGAATCCGTTGTATGTATGTTTACTTTTTGCGTACGCAAGCAATGGGCGGCGGTACTGTTCCCCATACTTATTTGGTACGGGACGGCAGTGCTGATTAATATAATAAATATGTCGACGGGCACAATTTTAGGCGCGACACAAGCAACTGCGCTCAACTTTGAAAAATGGATACCGTTTTACAATATGCAACTGTACGACCCAATGAACATTGACGGCATAATAGTAGGAATGAACATACTTTACCTTGCGCTGTTTATAGCAGGTTTTACCTGCTTAGGTTTGTTTACGTTTAAAAAAGCCGATCTTAAATAACAGATTACCTTACAAATTAAAACAAAGGCTTTGCTTCATTATTCGAAGCAAAGCCTTTTCATATTGTTTTTCGCCTTTTGTACACTATTCTTCTAATGTCGGGGTATACCTTACAAGCACACCGCTGCGCTTTAATGCAAACAGTATAGTAGGAATTAGTACCAACTGTATTATTATTCCCACCCAAGTGGAAGTAAACTTACCCAGCATACTTATGCCCAAGTTTACAAAATACGACACTTCGTTAGTTGTAACCAACGTCAAAAATATTGCGCTTACAAACGCGGCAACGACTCGCCCCGCAACCATAGCGATAATCAACGCTAAAACGGCAGCAAACTTATTGGTTTTGCTGTTTTTAAGAAACACGTATCTAAGCAAGCCCGACAAAAAACCGTATACGGCAAGCTCAACTATCATAGGAATAAGCCTATCGGGAAAACGCGGATTTGTAGCTCCCGACACAAAAAAGGATGCGACGGGCGACACTACCCCGCAAATAAGTCCAAGCCAAGGTCCGCACAAAATGCCCGCCAAAAACACAGGCAAGTGCATAGGGCTGATTAATGCGCCTACCGAGCCTAACTGCAAGTAATGGAACGCTGCCGACAATACAACGCAAACGGCGCACAGCATTGCGGTGGTAACGATATTTAAAGTGTTAAACGTTTTTTTCATAAGTTTTTTTTGTTGTGCAATAAGTTTTTAATATGTGCCGTTATTGTGCAAACATATCCGCCAATTGCGCCTTTATTTCCGCAATACGTTTAATATTGTTTTGTTTGTCCCCCACAACCGTAACGTAGCACTTAATCAGCGGTTCGGTTCCGCTGGGACGAACAATCAATTGACTGCCGTCGGCGCAAGTGAAACGCATTACATTTGCTTTGGGCAAATCGTAAACAGTTTGCGTTAAATAATCGCAGTACGACGCAACTTTTACGCCCGCAACGCTAGACAGCGGATTGCTGCGCAAATTGTCCAATAACTTCCGTTTGACTTCGGCACCGTCCGCTCCGTCAAAACGGTAACTTGTTGTTTCCAACAAGTAATTTCCGTACTTAGCGTACAATTCGTTAATACGGTCGGTTAAAGTTTTGCCTTGACGTTTGTAGTAAGCCGCGCATTCGGCAACGAGAGCCGCAGCAACCACGCCGTCCTTATCGCGGACATACGTACCCTTTAAATATCCGCAACTTTCTTCAAAGCCGAATACAAAACGCTCCTGTTCGCCTTTTTGCTCCAACTTGTCGATTACGTCGCCGATATACTTAAATCCCGTAAGAACGTCTATTACTTCCGCACCGTATTCCTTTGCTACTGAGTCAACCATTTTAGTAGTAACAATGGTTTTTACCACAACGGGACGCTCAGGCAAAGTTCCTTGCTGTTTGCGTTTGTTTAAAATGTAATCGGTAAGCAGTACGCCTACTTCGTTACCGGTAAGTTGAATAACATTGCCGCCGTTGTTTACCTCAACGCCCAAACGGTCGCTGTCGGGATCGGTTGCAATTACGATGTCCGCGTGCTTTTCTACCGCAAGTTTTATTGCAAGCGTTAACGCTTCCGCCTTTTCGGGATTGGGATACGGACAGGTTTCAAAGTTGCCGTCGGGGTAACTTTGTTCGGGAACAATGTTCAATTCCGCAACGCCTAATGTTTTTAACACATCGGGAACAATGCGGTGTCCCGCGCCGTTAAGGGGCGTGTATACGATTTTTAAACCGTCCGCATTGCCGAGAGTTTGCTGTAATACCGATTGTTTATACGCTTGCTCGACGCTGCCGTCAATGTAATTGATTTTACCGTCGCTGCCGTTAAAAGAAGGCAACGGGGTTTCAAACATATCCACCTTGTCGATGTACGACGTCACTTCGTTTGCGGCATTGTCGGTTAACTGACAACCGTTACTGTCGTAAACTTTGTATCCGTTGTAGCACGACGGGTTGTGACTTGCGGTAATATTTACGCCCAAGTCGCAATGCAGGTGTCTTACCATAAAGGATAAAAACGGCGTAGGCATACATTCCTTAGTAAGGTAAACCGTTATGCCGTATTGCGCAAGCGTCGCCGCGGTAATTTGACTGAAACGTTCGCTGTTTAAACGCGAATCGAAGGTGACGGCACAACTGTTAAAACTGTGCTTTTGCATATACTTTGCCAAACCTACCGTCGTGCGGTGAACGGTGTATACGTTCATTCGGTCGGTACCTGCGCTCATAATTCCGCGCAGTCCGCCGGTGCCGAAAGACAATTCGGACGAAAAGGCGTTTTTAATATCTTCCTGAGTCATTGCGGACAAACTTTGTTTGACGTCTTCGTCCGTAACTTTTTGCTGCCACAATTTATATTTATTATTGTAATCGTTCATACCGTAACCCCGTTATTACTTAATAGTTACTCCTTGTTCGGCTGCGTTAATTTCCGCCGAAAGGAACGCCTTTAAACACTTGTGCATTTCGTCGATATCCGCAACGGCGCAAGTTTCGCAAGCCGAATGCATTGCAAGCTGCGCAATGCCTATATCGCACGTTTTAATACCAAGTTGTCTGCTTGCCGCAAGTCCTAATGTAGTTCCGCAACTCATATCGCTGCGGTTGTACAAGTCCTGATGCTTAATGCCGTTGTCGCAAAGCAGTTTTTTGATTATAGCCGACGACAGACCGTCGGTTGCGTAATTTATGTGATGTTTAATCGTAACTCCGCCGCCCATTACCGCAAATATTTCGGGGTCGGACTTTTGCGTAAACGCAGGGTGCCGCGCCTGTCCGTTATCTACCGATAACATAACGCCGTTTTCCAAAGCAGCGCGTTTTTCGGCGCGCGACATATTAAGTCCGTCGCAAATTTCGTTAATAGCCTGTTCGACAAAAGTCGGGTTACCTTGACGTGTGCCGCTGCCCACTTCCTCGTTATCCAAACAAGCGACAACCGCAATCGATTTAGGTTTGCTTTCGATAAGCCCTTGTATGCTTGCGTAAACGCTTGTAAGGTTATCCAACCTTGCCGAGCACAAAAACTCGTCGTTAACACCGCTTGTAAACGCTTCGGTTGCAGGTACCGCATACAAATCGGCGTCCAACACTTTGTTATCCGTCAATGTGGAATAAACGTCGGTTGCGGACGAACCGAACAACGGGAAAGTATCCCCTTGCGGGTTTACGGCAAATCCGTCGTTAACGCCGCGGTTTTGGTGTATTGCAAGACTGGGAATTACAACGGTGTATTTACTCGTCACAAGTTGACTTTGCACTCCGTTTTCCGTTTCGGTAAGCACGCGTCCCGCCACTTTTAACGGACGGTCGAAATAAGTATAAAGCAACGCTCCGCCGTATTTTTCGGTATTCAAACGGGCTACGTCGGACTGAACGGCTTTGTTTCCCTTAATCTTAAAAGCAGGGCTGTCTGTATGACTGCCCACGATATTGAATATGTTTTTATTTCCCGCAACAAAAGCGATTACCGAACTGCCGTTACGCGTAACGTAATATTTACCGCCCCGCTTCAACTTAAATTCACTGCCCAAGGTAAGTTCGGCAAACCCGTTTTCCTTTAACATATTGCATACGTTTGCCGTTGTGTGAAACGCCGTATAACTTTCGTTTAAAAACTGTTTTAATTTCATTAGTATTACTCCGTTAAATTTTTAATGGTACGCACGATATGCTCGCTGTACTTACGCGCTACGTTTATGTTTGTTGCCTGTTCCATTGCGCTGAACATTGCGTTGCTGTTGACTTCGCATATTTGCGGTCGATCGCCCAATAAGACGTCTATTCCGCAGTAATCCAAACCTATAATTTTTGCAACCCGTTCGCACAACTGCGCTATGTCTTGCGGGACATCTACCGCTTGCGAAGTTCCGCCGAGTTCGGCGTTGGAGCGGAAATCGGTTTTGGATTGCCTGATCATTGCGCAAATCACTTTGCCCCCTATTACGATGACGCGCATATCGCGGCCTGCGCTTTGCCCGACAAACTGCTGAAAAAGATACGGTTTAAATTTAATGCGTTCGACGGTAGTACGCAATTCGTCCATATCTTTAACCAAATAAACTTGTTCGCCGTAACTGCCGTAACATTCCTTAACAACCAACGGAAAGTTTAAAGTTTGGACAACTTGTTGCAAATACTGCCTGCTTACCTTGCCTTCCTTGTTATAGCACAACGTCCCCGAAAGGGTAGTAGGCATTGGAATTCCTGCATCGGACAGAGCAATATGCGTAAGCATTTTGTCATCGCATAAGGCAGTTGCCTGCGCGCTGTTAAACACACGTATACCGCGTTTTTCCAACATTTGCGCAATGTATTTGTCCTTGTCGAAATACAGCGCAAAATCCGCCTTAACACTGCTTTTGACCGTACCGTTTTCAATATACGCCAAAAATTTGTCGTTTGACACAACATCGACAAATACGCCGAGATTATCCAACTCGCTTGCCATACGCCGCGTCTTGTGACGTTGGTTTAACCCAAAGTCGTAAGGGTTGGTAATTATTAAGCCTTTCATACCATGCAATAATATCACAATTACAAATTCTAGTCAAAGCAACAAAACGTTTATACAAAAATTTTATTAAAAAAAGTCAAGGAAAACCTTGACTTTTTCCGCTATTTTTCGTTAAATTTCACCACTGCTTCCACGTCGATATCGGCGGTGGGCAAGTTGTTCAATTGTTCGCTTGTTCCGTCCCGCCTGCGTATTGTTTCGTGCAAATTTACTATGTCGAAATTATACTGCCGCTGTTTATCCAATAAGGAATTTATTTGCGCCGTTGCCTGTGCTATTATATCGTCAATCGCCGCTTGCGGCAATTCCTTTTTATTTTGCGCAACAAACTGTCCTTCCACTTCGCCGCTGTCGGTATGCGCCTCGCGCCCTTGCAGATTGATTTCGCACTTAATAACATTGCCCTGCTGCAAATCGAACTTGATATCCTTACTGTTAATAGTTACCGTCAATTGCTTGCCGTCGACATCGGTTACAAACGAGCTGCCCGTCACATCATTGTTAAGCAATGCAAACCCGCGTATTTCTTCGTCGGTCAACATACACATATATTTGTTATCGCCGAATATTGCTATGTTGCGCAAATCGAAATATCCTTGGGATTTGTCAGGTTCCTGAGTATTTACATTATCCGACGAAACAAACTTTACTTGATTCATAAACCCTGTTTTAAGCAAACCGCGTTGACTTAAAGTAAAATCCAGCAAAGTATTTGTTGCCAATGCCGTTTGCCGCGCCTGCGACGTAAACATCGTCGACAACGCCAACGATACCCCCTGCGACATTGCCGCGCTGTTGTTTAAAAAGTCTTCGGCAGAACCTTCCACACAGCAAATAGTGGAACTTTCCTTAAAACTGTCGGAACTGATCAAATAATCTATATCGTCGGACAAATCTTTGTTTTCGTAATACTCCTGTCCGAAAATTATTACAAGACAACGTCCCAATGACGCTTCCTTGCCGGTAAGTTCGGCTATCCGACTAATGGCGGTTGCAATGCTTTTGCCGTTTGCCGATATGGTTTTACTAAACGTGCCTATCTGTTCGCCGCTGCTTGCAGGGCTTACTATTTCGGCAGTCAAACGGACGCCTTCATCGCTTCCGTCGATGCCTATGCCTATAATTATTGCTCGGCTTATGATATCTTCGCCCATAAAACTGCCGGCAACCAATGCAATGGCTACAACGGCAAAAATAAAAATCGATATTCTTTTTATATTATACACTTGCGTTCTCCTTTGCTTTGCGGGCAAACCGCTTTGCCGATTTTATGCTGTCGGTTAAGGTATTTCCCAAGTTCAGCTTTGCTTGCGCCGCTTTGGTTAAAAACGGCATTGCAATAGGCAAAGCGTACTGTACTATCGCAAACGGAATAAGTCCGTATGCCACGACAGTGCTTAAAGCAATTTCAATCGGTAAAAATATCGGCAGCATAAACAACGCCGTGATTGCGCCGATTGCCCAAATATTAAGTTTGTTAACGTTAAATTCGAATATCTTTTCCAAACACTTATACGAGCAAATAAAAAATACCACTATCTTTATAAACACCGATATAAGCCATATGGACAACGTTAACCAGTCCCACCGTCCGTTGGACGATTTAGACACGAAGTGAACGCCTATTTTGCTCATTGCAAGATCGAACTGCGGAGCCAAATCGCCGTATAACGCAACAAACATAGCATTCATTGCAATGGTTACAAACGCTCCTATTGCAAAGGCGGTAAGCACCGGACTGAATACGTGTTTTTTTACTTTAACGTTATCCAGCAACAAATATATGAACACGTAATCGGTAAACCAAAAACTGCGCAAAAACGACGTGGACACTATCTTTCCCCAGCCTGCTTCGCCTATTGGCAATACGTAGCCGAAATCCACTTGCGACAACGGCGACGCAATAAGCACTATTACGCAGATAAAAATTATGCCGAACAGCAGTTGACTGGCGCGCGCGACGGAATTGAACCCTAATTTCAAAGTCAGTACGGAAAGCGCCACAACGGGTATGATGTACACAATCCAGTTTGTGGACACGTCAAAAGTCACCGCAAACATTTTGTAGCACGAAGCAAGCAATATATTGTTGCGAACGACAAACATTACAAAAAATATTATCAGTATTATTTTTGCAACGGCTTTGCTTACCGTATTATTCAGTATCGCCGATATATCCAGTTGCGAATCCTTATTTATGCGTATTGCCCACAGCAAAAACGTAAGGCATATTGCGTCCCACAAAAAGGAAAAGCACAGCGTAAGCCAACTGTCGTGACCAACGTCGGCAGCAAGCATAGACGGAAGTTTTAAAAATTTGCCGCCTGCAATAAGCAGTAAATACATCAATGCAAACTGATTGATGCTTATTTTGTCCTTTTCCATTTCAGCCCCTCCTTGTATGGTTTGAATTAGGCACTGAGCGGGGACGTTTATTCATCGACGCTATTTGCTTTTGAGCAATGCCGTCTTTTAAGTCCTCGGGGACAAGGGGTGCAAACGGAGCAAGGAACGGAGTTTTGTTTATTTGCAGCGAAGCAAGATAAAAAATTATTCCCATCATCGCAATCGTTACGCCGAACAATCCCATTGTTCCGCCGATAAAAGTCAAAACCAAACGCAGCAACGACATTACCAACGTATTGTCGGGCAAAGTAAACAAACCTATACCGCTCAATGCGCCTATCATAACCGCAGGCGCGCCAAGCAGTCCCGCTTTAACGGCTGCGTCACCCAATACAATTGCCCCGACCAACGACAGCGATATACCTACCGCCGACGGCATTCGTAAGTTTGCTTCCCGCAATATATCGAATATTATCAATACCAACAGCATTTCGGATAACGGCGAAAACGGTATCGCTTCGCTTGCGTTCATTACCGTAATTAAAAACCGTAGCGGTATTATTTGGTAATTGTATTCCTGCAAGCATACATACAACGACGGCAGCAACAACGAAGCAATCACGCTTATTAAACGCAGTATACGGCTTAAAGCCGTCATTGTGGAGTTTTCGTAGTAATCGCCGGGGCTTTGTATGTCTTCCATAAAAAGGTACGGCATAGTAAGCACCATAGGCGACCCGTCCACGATAATAGCCACGCGCCCTTCAAGCATTTTAGCAACGGCAATATCAGGCTTTTCGGTAACGCCCACCCTGCGGAATAAAAACGTCTTTTCGACGTCCAAATACGGCGCAAGATAAGTACTGTCCAAAATACCGTCCGTTTTAATGGCGGAAATTTTTTGAACTATGTCGTCCACTACCGATTTGTCCGCAATGCCGTCGATATAGCACACTGCAACCGCAGTATTCGTGTACTTGCCCACCGTCAAGTTTTCATACTTAAAATCCTGCGTTTTAAGCCGTTTACGCAACAGCGTCAAGTTAACCTTGACGTCTTCGATAAACCCTTCGCGCGGACCGCGCAAAACCATTGACGTGGGCGGTTCGGCAATACTGCGCGCAAGCGACGTACGGGTGTCCACCGATATAGCGTTGCCCTGTTCGTCGAACACAATGGTATGACCGTTGGAATAGACTTCCATCGCCTGCTGCATACTTGTAACCTTTTCCGCAACGGCGCCCGTCATAATTTTTACTCGGACGTCGTTAATGGACGCAGCGTCGTTAATGTACGCCAACGGCTGCATAACGTAACTGCTTACCTTGTTGTCGTCGCTCATTGTGTCCATTGAAACAACGGTAAGCTTTATTCCGCAGTCGATATTGCGCACGCGCAAGTCTTCGTCGTCGCGTAAGGCTTGCAAAAATTTTGTCAGCATATTTTCTTTCATACGTTGATTTTTGCTTTTTTTACTCCGCTTTATACATACGCAATAAAAAAGACTTTATCTTTGTCGGTTACGCCTTGTCAAGATAAAGTCCTGTTATTAATATTTTTTTAATTGTTCGCTTATTTGTCCAACACTACGCCGAAAATTTGCGACATTTTAAATTCGCCGAATTCGCGGCTGTCCTTGCTGTTTGTGCGGTTGTCGCCCATTGCAAAAAAGCAACCCTTGGATACAACGAACGGATTTTGTTCGGTGCAGTTTTCCAATTTACCCAAATGCGTAAAGCCGATGTCGCTGTGCAAGTAGTAGTTTTCCTTGTCAAGCAGTTCGCCCTTTTTTACGTAATAATCTTCAAACAGTCTGTTTCCGTCGGCGGTGTCGATGACAACTTCGTACATTACGTCGTCCCCGCTTTCCGCAACGCGCTGAATCCATATTTTGTCCCCTTCGACAGCGACGACGCGTTTTATCAGTTTTTCGTACGGCTGCCCTTCGGCACATTCTTCGCGCTTGGCAAATTGCGCAAAAAACTTGTTTGAAACTTCGTGCTTGTAAAACACCGCGACGTCCCCGCGGTGCGGAGCTGCCGCCTTGTTGACGGTAACGACGTTTCCGCTTTCGTACGTCGGGTTCATAGAAGCCCCGTCTACCTCGACGGTGTTAAACACAAACAAACGCAAAATAACCGCAACAAGCAATACCGCTATGGCAACCCATAACGCAATGTTAATTGCAATTTCCGCCTTAGTACGTTTTTTTGCAATGACGGTCGGCTTACCGCTTTCGTCTTCCTTTTGGGACGCAACGTTTACGTCTGCCGCCTGTTCCGTTTGCGGTTGGTCGGTTATATTAAATTGTTCGTCGTTATTTGTCAACGCCTTTTACCGCCTTGTGAAATTTACTGCTGTCAAGCATTACTTCGCGCCCGCATTTGACGCATTTAATTTTGTAATCGCAGCCTGTACGCGTAATTTGCCATTTATTACATCCGCAGGCATGCGGCTTTTTTGTCGTTATAGTGTCCCCTACATTGTAATTAATCATACCAAAAATACGTTATTGACGATAAATTCCTCATCTGCCGACAGCACAATCAAATCGATAACGTCGTTTTCCGCAATCTGTTTGCCGTCTTCAACCCGACGGAAATTTTCCCGTTCGATTGTTATGCGCTGCCACTTGCCCGATCCGTCCAAAGGAAGCGTTTGCGAAAAGGTTTCCGTACGCGCGCTTCCGAAATCGCGTATGGCGGTTACCGTCAGTGCTTGCTTGATTGTACCGCAAATATCCAGTCCTAACGTTAACGAGGCGTTTTTGCACAACGTAGTATCGCAAATAGCAAACGTGGCAAAGGCTTTGCCCTTAGCGCCGACAATCCCCAAATAACCTTCGGCAAGCTGTTGTTCGAGTTCGACGTTAAGCGTACGCCCTACGGGATCCATACGTATCAAGGTTTGCGTGCCGTTTCCGCTGAAAATATTTTTGTTTACTATTTTAGGACGGCTAACCGTTACTTTGTCGTAAAACAACTGCGACGACACCGCAACTTCCCTATCCGCAAGACAAAACGCTATAATATCGTTTTCGCGGTCGTACAAATCCAACTTCGCAATGTAATAGGAGCCTTCGCGGCTTAACTTTGCGCTACGCCAATACTTTGCGCGTCCGTTGGGATTGGAACAGTACCAAACCGAAGTCTTGTTTATAGAAGACGACGTTTGTACTTTTATACAGTATTCGCCGTTTGCGTCGGTAGTTGCCGTTAACGTTTGCGGCAAAGGCACTTGCGCCCCTTTAATCCAACGCACTATGCTATCGAAATATTTGTCGGTTACGTAATCCAAAGCGTTAGGCAACGTCAAAAAACGACATTCGCGGTTTAGGCGCGAATTTGTTTTGTTGACGTGTTCGATGTCTACATAGTTGCTGTTTGCCGAATTGACGATGTACACGGGGATTTTGATTTGCATTACGTACGTTTGCGGAGCAATACCCATTGTCCACGCCTGACGGAGAATGTCGTATTCCAAGTGACGCTTTAAACTTTCGGTATCCGACGTGTCCACCGAATTGTCCGTCACCGCTTCGGGATAATTAATGCTTAGCGAGCCGAACAATACAACTCCGTTTGTCAGACGGCTGTCAACCCCCATAACCATTACGCCGACGTTAGTACCCCTTCCTTCGGCTATCAACGAAATGCCCTTGACTTTTTCTTGTCCTTTCAAAAAAGTTATTGCGCGCCTGCAATTAAGGGCGTATTCGTATATCTTTGTTTCCTTAGCGGTTGTGGTTATTTCAAAAAAGTCGTGTGCTTCAACTGCGTTACAGTAGTTTAATCCTTCGGGATAAACCGTATACATTCCCTTGTCCGACTGTCCTGCAAAGTCGATAGCCATTGCTACCAACCCTTTACGCGCAAGTTGTTCCAACTCGTCGACGTTTACGGGTTTTTTGTAATCCCCTACGTACAACACCGCTTGCTTTATATGCGTTGTGTTTTTGTAGCATACAACGCCGTATACGCGCGTTTTGCGGGTTTCGTCAAGTGAACGTCCAGTAAAATAAATATGCTTAAAGACAACGCCGTCTTTTTCGACGGTTTTAAATACGTTTGCTTCTAACTGTTCGTAGGCGGGATCGTAGTTTTCCCACAATGATTGCGAATTGAGTATTTCCATAAAAATCCTTTTTGTTGTTACAATCCGTTTTATTTTTAGTTTAACTAGTTTCCTGTGATATGTTAGTTTACTTTATTTGTGATACGATACGTTGTTTTCGATACAGCAGGCGCGGTATAACTGTTCGCACAACACGACGCGGAACAGTTGATGCGGTAACGTTATTTTGCCGAACGAACAACGGAAATTTGCGCGGTTTTTAACTTCGTCGGACAAACCGTAACTTCCGCCTATTACAAATGTAAAGGTCGAATTAGTCTGCTTGTTTTTTACAATTAAGTTAGACAGTTCTACGCTGTCAAGTTCCTTGCCGTCTATATCCATAGCGACTAGGTAACCGTCGGCTTTTTGCAAAATACGCTGTCCTTCAATTGATTTTATCTTTTCGATTTCGCTTGCGTTAGGTTCGCCGTTAAAAGTACTTTCGGCAATTTCCGCAATTTCAACGGTTGCAAAACGCGACATACGTTTGACGTATTCCGCAACGGCGTCGCGGAAAAAGCTTTCCTTTATTTTGCCTACCGCAACAATTTTAATTTTCATACTTATTTAACCAACGATTGCAGCATTGCGAGCGTTTCCTGCTCAGTCGAAGAAGGGACGACCAAATTCATTATCCACATAAACAGACAAACGCCGACTGCCACCAACAGCATTGCCAGGCTTCCTTTTGAAATTTTGGTTTGTTCTTCGTCGGTTTGCCATTTGCTTTTGGTTGTAAATAGATATCCCGCAATGCAGCCTGCAAAACCGATCAGTCCTACAAAAAACAGCCATATGCCGTTTTGAATGAAAAACGCGTCGACTTTGTCGCCCAACGTTACGGACAAAATTACAACCGTAATATTGTTTAAAAAGTGAATAATTACCGCCGTCCACAAACTGCCGCTGCGGTATACCAACAACGCTAAAAACGCACCGAATACAAATTGGTGTACGGTTTGCGCAGGATTCATATGGAATACCGAAAACAGACCTCCAACGATAGCAAGCGAAGCCAATTTGTTTTTGTTGCCTTCAAGCGCGGTGGCTATTGTTCCGCGGAAGATAACTTCTTCGCAAAACGCAGGCAAAATGCAAGCAACTATTATCATCGAAACTATGTCCATTTGTATATCTACATCGGGACGGGGCAAACCGAGCGCAACTATGCCTTCGGCAATCCAGTTGTTTAACGGTATCATACAAGTAATCAAAAACAGAGTTGCAAGGCACCCCCAGCCGATGTGGGCAATGGGCGGCTTTTGTTTGATTTTGGTTGCGGACACAACGTTTGTTTTGCTTATTGCGGCATATACGAACGCAACGCCCCCTATTGCAAGGGTATTGACAACGTTTACAACTATATTGAACACGTTGTTATTAAGGTCTATTCCCGTAACCGCCGAAATAATCCCGGCAATTAAACTTACGGCAATTACCGCAATTACCAAAATGGCAAAACTGACTCCCAAGTCATTAGTTGAATATTTTTGTTTTAACATATCGTTATCCTGTTAGCGTATTGATCCGCTACATATATTTTTACGTCCTTGCCTTCGACAAGCCCGACCGAATTTAACGCTTTAACGGCGGAATCGAAAGCAATTTCCTTAGTATTGTTTTGTTCGGATAAGTGAGCAAGCACTATGTGTTCTACGTTACTGCCTTTAAGTCCGGCAATAACCTGCGCCGTTTGAACGTTAGACAAATGTCCGAAATCCGACAGTATGCGTCGTTTTAAGTGATACGGATACGAACCGTTCGTAAGCATATCTACGTCGTGATTGCTTTCCAACATTATACCGTTGCACTGCGACAAAAATTCCGTAAGCGCGCCGTTTACGCAGCCCGTATCGGTAACGCTTGCAACGCTTTGTCCGTTGCAGGTAAACCTGTAACCCACACAATCGATTGAGTCGTGCGAGCATTGGTAAACGTCGGTTGTTACGCCGCAGATATCGAAACTGCTGCAAACGGGGATAACTTCGCTGCAATATGTGCGCTGCGCAATGACGTCGCAAATTGCCTTAGGCGCATACACGCGCGATTGAAGCCCGCGCGTTAAATACGGCAAAGCGGAAATATGGTCGGAATGTTCGTGCGTTAGCACTATTGCGTTTATATCGGCAGGCGTCAAGGCAAACTCCGCAAGTCGGGCGACAATCTGTTTGTAATGGTAACCTGCGTCCAACAAAATATTTACGTCGTCCGTCTGCACAAGCGTGCAATTTCCCCTACTGCCGGAAAATAACGGTGATAATTTAATCATTACAGTTGTTTTAAAAGTTCTTCTCTTATTTGTTTAAATTCTTCGCTGTCCTTGTCGGTACGGGCGTTTGCCTGCACAATTTTGCTTTGCAAACCGCTAGTCAATTTGTAACGGCTTGCAATTAAAATGCCTATTGCCATAATTACTATCGGTAAAATTATAAACGTAAGTCTTAACGCCAATTGCGCCGAATCGCTTTGGGTAATGGGCAGCAATTGCACCGAACCGTTACCGACGGTGGCTTTGAAATTTTCAAGTAAGCCGTAATTTTTGCCGTTTACAATCACTTCGCCGGCATTCTTTATAGTTTCGTACTCGGCTTCGGTTACGTACTGCGTTTCCACAAAGCCTGCAAGTCCTATTATTGCAGGGGGAATTGCAAGTCCTACCGCTTGCGCGGTTGTGTTAAGGAAGTTTGTAAGTCCGCTAAACGCCCCTTCGGTACGCTCGCCGAAATACAGTTCGCCCACGTCGCATACGTCGCCGAAACTGCTGTGGGGTACAAAAACCGTACCGCCTATGCCCAGCCCCGTAAGCAAACCGAAAATTATTATAAGCCAATCGGGAGTTCCCTTTGCAGTAGAAACGGCAGTTATGCCTTTGTCGTTAGTTACTGTATTTATAGCGGTTTCCGCAGGAAGCGCAAACATACAAGCGACTATTGCTATCCATATTATTGCACTTGTAATATACGCAAACCGTTTGGACTTAACTTTAATCAATTTAAGATTTAACGGCAAAGCTATTATTTGCGCAACAAACATCATAGCCGCAGCAATCGTAGCAATGGGAAAACGGCTTCCGTTATCGCCCAATACCGTCACTGTTTGGTACGTCATACGGCGCAGATAGAAATCGCAAAAGGTAAAAAAGAAACTGCTCATTACCGCCATAGCCATTGAAGTGCACATTTGCATTCCCAAGTATTGACGGTAAGTTTTTACTTTAAGCGGACGGACAAAGTCCTTAATGTTCAACTTTGTTTTTACCGCAGGGGTTATTATTTGTTCGCGGCTGAACAGCGCCGTAACAAGTACCGAAACCATAAAGATAAAGCCGAAAATGCCCGCCATCAATATGTAACTTGCGCCGTTGTCGCCCTTTGTGGGTTTTGCAATCATACCGGGGACTGCAACGCAGATTATACTGGACATAATGCTAAACGCTATACGAACCGCATTTGTACGGTTGCGTTCGGCAAAATCGTCGGTCATTTCGCTGGCGTGCGAATAGTACGGGATAAGCACAAAACTTTGCGCAGTTGCGTACAGCATATAAACAAGCACTACAAATACGCATTTTAACGCCAAACTGTTTGTTATTAAATTCCAAGGGAAAAACAGCAAAATAAAACAAACAAACATTAACGGAGCGGCTATTAACATAAAATACCGACGTTTGCCGAATTTGCCCGGCTGTTTGCCGTCGGTCACTTTGCCGATAAACGGATCGATAATTCCGTCCCATATTTTGGTAAGCAGCAATATCCAAGTAAGGTGAATCATCGGGATACCCACCACTAACGTTAAAAACGGCGTAAACATAAAGTTGATTATGTTAAAACTGCCGCCCCCGAATATATCGCCGCAAGCAAAGGCAAGTTTGTTGCCCAAACTTACTTTTGTTTGTTTTATTTCGGTATTGCTTACTTCACTGTTCATACTGCACCTTGCTTTGTTTTTAATTATACTCTATCGGTATCCTATGGCTGACTAAACATTTTTACATCCGTTTAGCGTTAATACGTTTTTTACAATTAAACTTTGAAATCAACGTTACACGTTAAATCTAAACAGCACTACGTCGCCGTCTTTAATTACGTATTCCTTGCCTTCGCTGCGAACCTTGCCTTTTTCCTTGGCTTGGTTGTAACCGCCCAGTTCCAACATCGTTTCGTAATCGACGATTTCCGCGCGGATAAAACCTTTTTCGAAATCGCTGTGAATTTTGCCTGCCGCCTGCGGTGCCTTTGTGCCTTCGGTTACGGTCCAAGCGCGGGTTTCCTTTTCGCCCGCGGTAAGGTAACTTACCAAATGCAGCAACTTGTAGCACTTTTTGACAAGGCGGTTAAGACCGCTTTCTGCAATGCCGTAACTTTCAAGGAACATTGCCTTTTCGTCAGGATCGAGACGGGACAGCTCCTCCTCCACCTTGGCGCAAATAACCAACGTTTCGGCGTTTTCCTTTGCAGCGTACTCGGCAACTTTTTTTACAAGGTCGTTTTCGGGCTGTCCCAAATCGCTTTCGGCAATGTTGGCGGCGTAAATGACGGGCTTTGCCGTTAGCAAAAACATTTCGTCTACCATTGCCTGTTCGTCTTCGTCGAATTCCATTGTGCGTACAGGTTGTTCGCTTTCCAAGTGTTCGAGTATCCTTTTAAGCAATTCCGCTTCGATTTTGTACTTCTTTTCCCCCGTCTTTTGCATATTGACGGCTTTGTTAAGTCGCGCCGTTACCGTTTCGATGTCGGCAAGGATCAATTCCAAATTAATGGTAGTCATATCCGCTACGGGATCGATTGTGTCCGAAACGTGAGTAACGTTGCTGTCTACAAAACAGCGCACAACGTGGACAATGGCGTCTACTTCGCGTATATGCGACAAAAACTTGTTGCCCAGTCCTTCGCCGCGGGACGCGCCTTTTACAAGCCCCGCAATATCCACAAACCGCAAATACGTAGGGGTTATTTTTTTGCTGTCGTACAATGCGGCGAGTTTGTCTAGCCGTTCGTCGGGAACGGCAACAACGCCGACGTTAGGTTCGATTGTGCAAAACGGATAGTTGGCAATTTCCGCCCCCGCTTGCGTTATTGCGTTAAAAAGCGTGCTTTTGCCGACGTTTGGCAAACCTACAACTCCAAGTTTCATATATACCTCGGTCTAAAAATTTGTTAAATTGAGTACAATTGTTATAGCGCGTATTGCTTGCAAAGCGCATATATGCGTAATTTACGCAATGTGTATAATTGCTTGACAACAACGTAAAACAACAAACCATTGCAAAACTTATACTGCTTGACACACAATTATACAGGGTATATTGTACTATATTTGCCGTCAAAAGTAAATAACTTTGCTCTGTTTTAAATATGTTAGACTATTTTTGCAAAAAGCAACAAACATTAAGGAATAACTATGACGATACTGCAAAGTATATTTTTAGGATTATTACAAGGCTTTACCGAATTTTTGCCCGTATCCAGCAGCGGACACCTTTTGCTTGCGGAAAAGCTGTTCGACATAAAAGCGGGTTTGTTTTACGACGTAATGCTGCATTTAGGCACCCTTTTAGCGGTGGTAATTGCTTTGCGCAAAAATCTGTGGCAAACGTTACGCCACCCCAAAAGCAACCCTAAACTTAAATATTTGGTTGTGGCAAGCATACCGACGTTTGCTTTGGCATTGCTTGTAAAACTGTTCGTCCCCGAAATATGGTTGCAAAATTTGTTGCCGCTGGGTTTTGCCTTGACCATTGTGTTGATAATACTGTCGCAATTTTTGTCGAAACCGCGCTTACGCCTTGACGAAAGCGGTTGGCTGCCCATTGTAATTACGGGCGTAACGCAAGGTATAGCGGTATTCCCCGGACTGTCCCGCAGCGGCAGCACCATTTCCGTAATGAAACTGTTCGGCTTAAACGCAAGCGATTCGGCAGAGTTTTCCTTTTTGCTGTCAATACCTGTAATACTTGCAAGCGCCGTTGTGGAAATTTACGAAGCGGCAACCACCGCCCTTGTAATACCTGCTTGGTACTGTATAGTAATAGGCGTGTTTACCGCATTTGTAAGCGGACTTGTGTCGATTTATATGGTAATGCGCGCAGTAAAAACCAAAAGTTGGATTGCCTTTGCAATATATCTTGTTATTCCGTTGGTAATTTCATTAATAATACTTTAACAAAACATTAAAAGCGTTTTTAATTTAACAAACACATAAAACGGTTTGTATTAAATTTAGTATGATTAGGCAATCGACACCGTATTCTAAATCACAGCACCGATGTTTGTTGTCTACTTCACTGATCAAATCTTTACTGAACCACGCGACTATCGCGGGGTTTTTTGTTTACAAAAAGACGTTGGGATATTTTTCCAACGTCCTTTTTGTATTACTGTAAGTACTGCATATTTAACGCTACAACGCGCGTATAGCGTCAATAGGTTTAAGTTTGATTATTTTGCGGATAGGGATCAAAGTTGCTATCATCATCAAGCCGAACGAAGCAAAAACGAGTATCGCAAACGACAATATATCAAAGCTCAAAAGCGGCAAAGTTATACTTATATTCTCGGCTCGGCTTAACAGTAAGTTTAACACTGCAATCAGTACAAACGACAGCGCAAGCGTTAAAATAAAACTAATCGTCGCAATTATAGCGGTTTCCAATAAAAAACTCCCTGTGATGTCTTTGTTGGATGCACCTACGGCGGAAAGTATGCCTATTTCCCTTTTTCGGCTGGTTATACTAAACGACACAAGGTTTATTACCAACAAAACAAGCACCACCGCCAATGTTGCGCATACAGCAAGCAATATGGGCGAAACGGAATATACCGTCAATTCAAACGCATAAAATTCCCCCGTCGCATCTGTAAATTCGTGTCCGCTTATAGTGGTGTCTATTAACGCAATTTGACCTGCATTTAATGTCGCAACCATATATTCACGCCTTAAAGTTGTTAAAAATTCGCGCATATTTGCCACAGAACTGCTTTGTATCAATATATCGGCAGGCATTATAGTCCTACGGACGTGTCGACATATGTCGGAGTTAAGCCAAATTTTATATTTGTTATCGTTAAATTCTGCTTTGTTAAAAGTAATGCCGACTATTTTTACCTTGCCGCAGTCAAATAGCAATTCGCCGTTATCGTACGAATAAAATTTCAAATCGTACATTTGTCCTATTTGCGACGGCATATTGCGCACTTCGTTTTTGTCGAAATCGATATAGTAATCCTTGGAATTACCGCCAAACAGCTGAGCAAATAACGAATACGTAAGGACTATTTCGTTTTCGGCAAGTTCGAACCCGTCGGCGTAATAATTTTGTTCCCGTATCCCGTCGGCGGTTAATATAGTATTATTACGCAAACAATTTTCATCGCTAAGCGAAAATTCGTCGTCGTACGGACGTCCGTCCAAACGCATTTTTATATCGCGATTGATTCTATCGCCGTTATCATCATTAAACGTTGAACTATAACCATAATGGTGACCTTTAAAATTTTTATTGCAAAATGTATTATTACGCTGTGTAAATACCGACGGATTAGTAACTTTGCCGGTATCTACAATGCCGGCTAATATATATTCATCGGTAGCACTCCAATCGTTACGTATTTTTTTGCCGACGAGGCTTTCCATAGAATGCAGTTCTTTTACTATCGTTACGTATTCACCGTCGATTTCCACCAGCCCTATACCGCATTTTTGATTATACCAATCGACCGTTCCGTAAAAGGATTCATCATCGAGCTCCAAAGCCTCGCCGACAAAAGTCAACCCCATATCCAATATGTCTTGCTTGCTTTCTATTATGTTGTTTTTGATATATCTAGCGTTTTGCGCTATGTACTTTTCCGTACTTGGGTAAAGCGGTTTACTATTGCTAGACATAAATCCCCCGTCTTTTTTGAGATAATAGCTTTGCCCTACGGTAATATAATCCACGCCGTTATCCGTAATGTAGTCGGCTATGGCTCTTTCGGGGGAAAAGCAAACGCCCATTTGAACAATCAGCATCGACAGTATTGTAAAAATAGCCACCAAAACAACGCTCACCGTTTTACCCTTGCGCAGATTTAAATTGTTGTAAGCCATTTTTAACCGCAACTTAAAAGGCAAGCGACTCGATTGATTAAGCTTTTGCCAAGCAGTTGCATCGTCGGTGCTAACTTCGTTTTTGCAACTATCCGAAACTACTTTACCGTCGGCTATTTCGATTATTCGGTCGGCGTAAAGTTCCGCGCTTTCCCTGTCGTGAGTGACGGTTACTACAAGGTGCGTTTGTGATAACGTTTTAAGTATATTCCATATGCTTTTGCCCGTTTCGCTGTCTAAATTGCCGGTAGGTTCGTCCGCCAGTATCAGTTTGCTGTCCTTTACTATTGCGCGGGCAATTGCCACGCGTTGCTTTTCACCGCCTGACAGTTCGCCTACGCGACGGGTTAAATACTCCTCGGTTAACTCCACTTGCTTTAACGCTTGAATTACCTTTTGTTCAACGTCAATGTCCTTAGTCAACTGCAACGCTAAAGCTATGTTTTCCTTTACGTTGAAGTCATCCAACAAATTGTATTCCTGAAAAACAAAACCGACATATCCGTTACGGTAACTTTCGTAATCTTTTTGCGTAAACGATTGAGTATCGACGTTATCTATGCTTATGCTGCCGAACGTAGGGCGGTCGATGCCGCCCAACAAATTCAATAACGTAGATTTTCCGCTGCCGCTTTTACCCAGTATAAAGGTCATACCGCTTGAACTCAATTCGAAACTTACACCCTTTAACGCTTCGACTTTGTTTTTATTTTTAGATACGTACGTTTTACCGACGTTGTTAAGCGTAATCATAATATCACCTGTTACTATTAAGATATAGTGCGTCCGACGTCCCCGTTCGAACAATATGCCAATTGATTTGTACTTAAAAACAGTTTTTTCAAATTTGAATAATCGGTACTACCGCTAGATTCATTGTTTACAGCAACGGATTTATTGAGTTCCCCGACAATTTGCCCCATACAGGGTTGAATATTTTTATTGTTGCTTTGACCGCTACTGTATTTAATATCTCCGAAGTTAATGCAAAATTGAATATTGGTAGTTGCTTTTGCTTTGCCGACTATTCCGCCGACACAACCGTTAACAGTATTGTAATAATATTCGATTTTACTGCCCTCAAATAAATTGCAATCGTAAATTCGACCTGTTGTGGCAAGCCCTGCAATGCCGCCTATATTCCCCGCACCCGTAATATTAACAGAGCTTATACATTTGTTTATATATCCGCTGTAAGTAGAGCCGCATATGCCGCCTATATTACAGTTATAACCGTTGTTTGCCGTAATAGTTCCGCTTACTGTGCAATTTGTAATGGTTCCGTAATTTAAGCCGACTATTATGCCTATATCTCCGAGTTCGCTTGTATTATTGCATATAATTTTCGCATCACTGAATCTAAGGTTTTTAACGGTTCCGCCTTCTATTATTTCAAAAAAGCCGCAATAGTCCTTGGCGGAAGCGTTTAATTTCATATTATTGATTGTTTTGTTGTTTCCGTCAAACACTCCCCTAAAATAGCCGCTTACGGGCTGCCAATCATAAGTCAAAGTAATATCGTTTATTAATTCAAACGAATAATCCACATAATAAAATCCGTCTTCTTCTCTGCGGGTATCGTTAATATGCCTAAGTTCCGCTTCGTTTGTTATACGAAAAGGATTTGAAGTACTTCCGTCCCCGCCGCTAAAATATTGGGAATATGGGTTTTCCTGCGCAAATGCAAATTGGGGCACAAATGCGCAAACGATAGCAATGATCGCAATTAGGATTACCGATGCTGCTAAAAGTTGCTTTTTCATTGTTGTTGTCATACTACAAGTTCTCCTTTTCAATATATTACTTCACAAATGTTTTGCATTTGTTAAGTCAATTTAGGCATATGTTAGTTAACATTGAAAGCCGATTGACGCATCCATTTGGCTTTTACAATATTTAATAACATATTCAACAACGGTTATTATATCTAATTGCGGCTAGCAATAATAAGTTGCTAGTTTATATTACTTCATCCAATTTACGTATTTGCTTGTCAATGTATAGATACAAGAAATAAGCAATATATTACACATAAAACAAAAAAACAAAAATTTTTTATATGCGGAGCATAGTGACAAATTTATTAGTTATAAAAACTTTTTTTCACTAATATTTGCAAAGCAATAATTCCTACACTACAACGTGAAATTAAAACGTTGTAAAGTTTAAGCGCAATATAAGTTTAATAAAAAAGGACTTTACGAACAGATTATTCGAAAAGTCCTTAGTCGACTATATAATATTACTTTTACGCCAAACGAATTGCGCGAGCAGTTTCAATGATTGCAAGTTTATCTACGTCAAGCGCTAATTTTACCGACTGTTCGGCAAAGTCCTTAGGTACGGACACGTTGATGACGGCATCCCCCACTTTGCATACCGCAAACGTTTCCGCGCCGTAATCTACAACGCTTTCAACGGTTGCTTCAACGCCTTGTTCGGCAAGCGTTACGTCGTACGGACTAAACTTAAATTCCAACGCCTTGTTGAAGATGTCCTGTCCGCCGCCGTTAACCAAACGCAATGCAAGCGTACGGGAGCAATCGAAGGTGGCATTTGCAACGTCCAAAGTAAACGCAAGGTCGTTGACTTTTTTCATTTTGCCCTTTACTTCCTTTTCCACAACTATCTTGTGCTTGCTTATTTTGCCCGCAAGGCTGTTGACGCAGTTTAATGCGGAAGCTACTACGGCGCCTTCTGCGCACAATGAAATTTGTTTTAAGTCGATAGCGACGTTTGCAGTTTTACCGATTTTTTCGTCGGCGTTAGCCAATGCAAACAAAACTTTGCCGCCTACGTTTAAGTGAATAAGACGGTCGGTATTTACTTTTTCTTCCGCAACGACTTCGGCGGGAATTGTTCCGTTTAAACCGATTGCCGCCGTAGGAATAACTACGCCGTAAGCGCCGTCGGCAACTTGGATTGCAGGGGGAAGTTGAATTGTGGTACCCAGCATTGTAAGCTTGCCCGATTTAACCTTGCCGTCGACAGTAATTTGAGCGGGAATACGCGGAGCGATTGTATCTTCCGTTTCGGCGTCAAACACGTGAATATGCGACAAATCGAGCGACACTTCGATAACTTGGTCGACTTCGTAAAAACTGCCCGCAGGAGCTTTTACAATGACGCGTGTGGGGCTTTCCGAAACCATATCTTCGCTTTCGGTGTTGAAGTCGGCATAGACTTGGCAATCGGTGCCCAATTCCTCGGTGTGGGACACGCGGCACTTAGCCTTGTAGGGGTAAAGCGCAGGGTCTACCGAAATGTGTTCGGCGCGCAAACCTATAATTACCTTTTTGCTGCCGTCCAAATAATCGGGGTTGGCTTTGTTGAATATGGACGCAGGCGCAGACAAACTTACCGATGTGTTGTCTAACGCTACGGTTACTTTTTCGCCCTTTTTGGTAAGAGTGCCTTCAAAGAAGTTCATTTGCGGCGTTCCTATGAAGCCCGCAACAAACTTGTTGCAAGGATAATTGTACAAATTGCGGGGGCTGTCTATTTGTTGAATAAAGCCGTCCTTCATTACCACAATACGCGTACCCATAGTCATCGCTTCTACTTGGTCGTGAGTAACGTAAATAAAGGTGGTTTGCAATTTGTGGTGGAGTTTGCTTATTTCCGAACGCATTGCGGTACGCAGTTTTGCGTCCAAGTTGGACAAGGGTTCGTCCAAAAGGAAAACTTTGGGTTCGCGCACAATTGCGCGTCCTAATGCAACGCGCTGACGTTGTCCGCCGCTCATTGCCTTGGGTTTGCGGTCAAGGTATTCCGTAATGCCAAGGATTTTTGCCGCTTCCTTTACGCGGGCGTCGATTTCTTCCTTGGGCATTTTACGCAGTTTAAGACCGAACGCCATATTTTCGTAAACGGTCATATGCGGATACAGCGCGTAGTTTTGGAAAACCATTGCGATATCGCGGTCCTTAGGCTCGACGTCGTTGACGACGTTGTCCCCTATGCGCAACTCGCCCGCGGTTATTTCTTCCAAGCCCGCAATCATACGCAAAGTTGTAGATTTACCGCAGCCGGACGGTCCTACAAATACAATAAATTCCTTGTCGGCAATATCCATTGTAAAATCGTTAACCGCTTTTACTCCGTTGGGATAAACCTTATAAATGTGGTTGAGTTGTAAACTAGCCATTTTTTCCTCCGAATTTTTAATTAGTGTTTGTACAGCGTAACTATGCGCCTTGACGCAAAATACGTGCAAATTTTTGTCCGACGAGCAACGTGCAGACATATACAGTATTAAGTATAACCGCTAAAAAACTTATTGTCAATACTGTTTTCAAAAAAAATCACCGTTCACCAAAACAAAATATAGGATAAATTATAGGTAGAAAAAGTCTTTTCCTGTTGTTTAGGAAAAGACTTTTTTAAATGTTATCGTTGTTATAAATAA
>CARAIG010000003.1 GCA_948938605.1 uncultured Eubacteriales bacterium | reverse complement strand
TGTTAATGCGGCTATCGTTCAATACAACAACGCAATCAAGAGCATCGCGGACGAAATTTCGCAAAAGACCGAAGGCTTTACCGGCAAACGCGACAAAGAATTGTCTATAGCGCTTTACGAACACTTTTCTTCCAACAGCAAAAATTACTTTTACGACTTCGGAACGTATAACGACGGAATGGAAGGAAACGCTTCCACTGCTTCTATGGCGTTTACGGCATACGGAGCGTTGGTAAACAAAAGGGCGGTTTGTTCGGGATTTGCAATGGCTTACAAAGCGGTTATGGACTACTTAAACGTACCTTGTATTGTAGTAAGCGGTTACAGCGTAGGAAAGGATAAGAAAGGCGTAGATCTTGACAATATGGTAGGACACTCTTGGAATTACGTTAAGTTAGAGACCGCCCCCAAAGAATCGGCGACGACGCGCGCAAGCGAAAAGAGCTACGATTGGTTTGCGTTCGACCCCACGTGGGGCAACGTACAGTCGCGCGGACAATATGCTTGCATGGACGCAATTACCGCTTCTAAGCATCATATGCCCTACGGCGTAATTTCGTCCTCCAACTACTCACTCAATTATCCGTCGCTTTCGTCGCGTATTTACGATAAAGCAGCAAATCCGAATGAAATGAACAACGAAATCACCATAGGCGATTTCGACTACAAGAGCTTTTATAAAAGCGCCGGCACTACATTTAACGTTGAGGAACACGTAAGCTACAAAGATAAAAATGCAAAAGAGCTGTTCGAAACGGAAAATCTTCGTTTAATTTCGCGCAGTTACTATATGTATGACGGTAAAAAACAATGGACTAAATGGCAAGACGTATTTAACTTGTCAACTAAATATTCCGATCAGGCAAGCGGTTTAGAAAATCACGACGGTTATACGTTTGCATATGTTAATACAAACGTACAATACACACAATACGCCGTCGTATCGGATATCGAACCGGACTTAGACAAAGTATTTGCCGGAGGAGCGATTACGTGGGAAAAAATCGAGTATAGCGACGAAAGAATAAAAGCTGAAAATATCGTATTCCTTTCGCAAAAGTTCGAAAACGAGATATACGGCACCTACACTCCCGCTCCGTACCTTTTGAACGAAGCTACTACGCCGTATATGGGCTGCGCGATTACAATTAACGACTCTATGAGTGAATCGCAAGGCAGCAATATTATGGCGGACAAATTTGCCACCACAATAACGCTTAAATATACCGAACCGCTGCATATTCTCGACCCAAGCAAGCCTATCGTTGTAAATGTTACTCCCGAGAAGGAGAACGCAAAACTATACTGCGGATTCGTTAAATTCTCCGACGGCGCTGTCGTACACCTGTTGGAAGACGAAAACGGAGTTAAGAATATTCTTCAATTCAAGTTCAAGCCCAGCCTTATGTACGAACACGACAGCATGGGTTACGCATTTACCTTCGAAAACGTAGGTTCTGCAAAGCTTGTAGAGAAAAAGACAGAAGACGGCAATTTCGTTACAACCACTTCGGACAAAGCGCCTAACTATGCATACTTCGAATGGGCGCGTTGGTTCCTTGCTTGCCCCAAAGTGTTCGGCGACGGCAGACTGTGGGTAGAATGCTGCGCTCAGCCCGTACTTGCGGACAACTCGGACCTTTCTGCGATGGACTTCAAAGACGAAGACGGAAATACCACTTTCTCCGAAGCGGAAAGAAGCCAAATGATGCTGGTTGTAAACGACACGCGTAAAGAAACCGTAGACGCAATGAAGGACGAGATTACGGCAAATCCCGAAATCAACGTTACGAAAGACGATATAATATCGAGCCAAACTTACGACATTCAGCTGTCGATTTGCGGAAGGGTTCCCAAAATACCCAACGGAAGCTACGTTAAAATTTCGCTCGGTTTCCCCGAAAACTATGGACCCGAGGATGAAGGCGTTACGTTTAAACTGTTCCACCGCAAACATATGGGCGGAGATAACTATGTAATAGAGGAAGTTCCCTGCGTAGTTACCAAATTCGGTATAGTTGCTACCGTTACAAGCTTCTCGCCGTATATGGTTGCGGTAGTTCCCGAAGAAAAGGCTACGGACAAAACAGTTTACGCTTCGATAAACGGCGCAGGCGGAAAGCTTACCAAAGAAGACGGACAAATACAGACCGTTAAAGAAGGCGGAAGCTACACTTACACTATCGCTCCCGACGAAGGTTACAAGCTTTACTCGGTAACGTTAAACGATAAGAGTATTGCCGACAGAGTACAAAACGGAAAACTTACCTTATCTTACGACGAATTGAGCGCAAACAACGAATTGGAAATACAATACATTGCCAACGAGGCGGCAGTTAGATACAAAGAAAAGAATATCGTCGAACCCGTTAAAGTAGTAGTTTCGGTAGAGGATCAAAATAATTTCTTTACATTCGATCAAACGATTATTCCTCCCGAATATACCCCCGATAGCGGAAACAACTCCAACACAGGACTTATTGTCGGCATCGTAATCGGCGTCGCGGTAGTACTTGCCGCAGGCGTAACCGTAGGCGTAATAATAGTCAAGAAAAGAGACGCTAAGGGAGAAGAATAGCAACAAATACCGTTACTAATAATTAAAAAAATCCACCGAAATGGTGGATTTTTTTAATGCGGAATTGAGGTTGGAGTTAATTTAAAGCAACCCTCATCCGTCAACTTCGTTGACACCTTGTCCCCTTCGAGAAAGGGGAAAGCTTTTTTGTTGTTGCTTTATTAAGTTGGTTCCCAGATCTCTCCACGCGGGACTTTCTCCCTTGGTCGAGATGACATTGAGCTGCTCGGGATGACATATACTGTTGCTCGGGATAACGTTTACATTCGCTCACGCTCTGTAAACGTTGGCGGTCGAGACTGCGTCCCTCGGCTGAGGACATACGTGTTGCATTGCTCGGGGTTTTCATTAACGTTGTCCGCATAAGGGTGGGTAAGCGGGAATTGAGCGAATACAAAAAAATAGGGCGCATTTTGCGCCCTAAGCAGGTTAAATCACTCTACACTCAAGATATAGTAATACAATGGCTGTCCGCCGAAATGAAGAATAAATTCCACGTCGGGATGCGTTTCCTGCAACTTTTCCACAAACGCTTCCGCTTTTTCTTCCGAAACGTCCGCGCCGTAGTACAACGTAACTACTTCCTTGTCCTCATTCAACATACCGTCGATCAAGGCGGTAGTTACCTTTTCGATATTTTTACCCGAAGTTACTATATTGCCCTTGTCAAGCCCGATAATGTCGCCCTTTTTAATTACGAACTTATCTATAACTGTATCTCGCACGGCATAAGTAACTTGCCCGGCGTCTACCGACGAAAAGGCGGTAGTCATATTTTCCAAGTTTTCGGACAATGATGCGTCCGGGCTGAAATTAAGCACGGCGGCAAGTCCTTGGGGGATATCCTTTGTTTGCAACACGAAAATGTTGCGCTTTTGAACTAATGTACGCGATTGTTCAGCCGACAATATGATGTTTTTATTATTGGGCAAAATAATGATATTTTCCGCATTGATTTTACGAGCGGCGGAAGCGATATCCTCCGCCGATGGGTTCATTGTCTGACCGCCTTCTATTACCTGATCTACAAGTAAATCCTTAAAGATTGCCGAAAAACCTTCGCCTGCACACACGGCAAGCAAGCCTATGGGCTTACGTTCTGCTTCGTATCTTGCGCGAAGCTGACGGTTTTGTTCCATCATATTTTCGATTTTGACTTTATCGAGTTCGCCCAGAGTCAAAGCTTTGCTTAAAGCTTTACCGGGATTGTTGGTGTGAACGTGAACCTTAATCAAAGACAAATCGCCGATGCAGATAACGGAGTTGCCGATCTCATTGAGATATTCACGCAGTTTTTCGATATCCGACTCGGTAGTACGCTTTTTGATATTGGTAATAAAGAACTCGGTGCAGTAGCCGAAATCCAATTGTCCTAAACTCTCGTAATCGACGATAAGTTCGGAATCGTCCGGAAACGCCGAATCGATAGACACGGGTTTTGCCGACGGTTGAGTAACTTCGTACTCTTCCGCTCCCGAAATCTCTTGATCGAGGTAGCCCATAATAAGCCCCTTGAACAATGTAATAAGTCCGTATCCGCCGCTATCCACGACTCCTGCGCGCTTTAAGACGTCCAACATATCGGGCGTTTGAGCTAGCGTTTCCTCGCCTTTTGCGAGAACCGCATTCATCAATTTTTCGATACTGCCCGTACGCTTCGCCATATCGACAGCTTCTTCCGCCATAGAACGGACGACGGTCAATATTGTACCTTCCTTAGGCTTACTTACGGCGCGGTAAGCAAGTTCGGCGCCTTCGCGCAGCCCCTTGGCAAAAGTGCGCGCATCGCATTCGTCCTTTTGCGCTATTGCGTTGGAAAAACCTTTTAGTATTTGCGAAAGTATAACGCCGGAGTTACCCCTTGCCCCGCGTAATGCGCCCTTAGACAATTTGTCGGCAAACTCCGACATAGAAGTGCTGTTAAGCGAGTTTATTTCCTTAACGGCAGACATCATAGTTAGCGACATATTAGTACCCGTATCGCCATCGGGGACGGGGAACACGTTTAACGCGTCCACTTGTGCTTTATTAACGTCCAACATTTTGCCGCCGGCAATGAACATACGTTTCATTACCGAAGCCGTAATATGTGTAGTGCTTGAATGAGCAGAAGCCATGATTATATATTCCTCGTAATTATCGTAAAGTAAGTAGTCCTGTGACTAGTTTACAGCTTGACGCCCACTACATGAACGTCAATGGAATCGACAATCATGCCCGTAAAGTGTTCTAAGCCGTATTTGACGGTCTTTTTAAGACTGGACGAAACGGCAGAAACAGGCAGACCATATTTAATTTTTACAAATAAGTCGACGAAAATCCTGTCCCCCTTGGTGGCAATACGCACGCCACGACTTTTGCCGTTACGTTTAAAGACGTCGGTAAACGAATCGGAGAGACCGAACGGCACGACTTCCACAACACCGTAACACTCGGTTGCCAAATGCCCTGCAAGCGACGCAATTACTTCGTCGGATACTGTTATTGCCCCATACGAATTTTTGGTACGTAACGCCATTCGATTTTACCTCCTACCATAGATAGTATTCATTTTACCGCAAAATATAATTTTTATCAAGCAATTTAGGCAAAAACTAGTAATAAAACTGTCAAAAATCCGTAAAAAAGTACAATATTTAAAATTTTTATAGTATTTGCTTGCCAAAAACAATAAAAAATGCTATCATTGATAAGCGTTAAATTTGCAAATTTATTATCTTACACGGAGGTGTAATCATGTCCAAGGTATGTTCTATATGCGGTAAAAGCAAGATGTCGGGTAACAAAGTGTCTCACTCTAACAGAAAGACGCCTAAAACTTACAGCGCAAACTTAAAGAAAGTTAAACTCGACGGCGAAACATCCGCTCAATACGTTTGCACGCGTTGTCTTAGAACGCTTAGCAAGCAAGACTAATTGTAATTAGCATCTAACCCCGAACACAATGTTCGGGGTTTTTTATTGCCGTTTTACCGCACTACCGAAACAATAAGTCTTGCCGCACACATTTTAATGTTGTTATTACACCTTTTGCCGCACTTGCACAAATCGCCCTATCAAAACATTTAGCCGTAAAGTTTGATTTTTTAGCATTACTTACTTAAAAATGCAATACCGAACATATTGCGAAGGCGACAAACAAGCGAATTTACTTATTGCAATTATTACGGTATTATGATAAACTAAAACAGTTAATATATATAAGGAGCAACGTTATGCTAAGTTTATTGTCGGCGGCAATCGGACATACCTGGTCGCTGCCGTTTGAAAACCCGTTTATTATATGGTTTCAAAGCGTAGGCGGAAATGACAGTTTTGGACACTACTTTTTGTATTACTTAATGAACTTTTTGTCAATGCTGGGCGAAGAAACGGTACTTGTAGGTATTATCGGTTTGATATACTGGGGACTTGACAAAAGGCGCGGCGAAAGAATCGGGTTTATGATGATTTCGGGCGCGGTAATTAACCCTATGATTAAAAACATAGTTTGCCGAACACGTCCGTTTGACAGCGAAGCGGGCATACACAACTTCCGCGACGTAAGCGGCTACTCGTTTCCTTCGGGACATTCGTCAGGTTCGGCTTCGACATATTTAGGCACAGCGGTTACATACAAGGATAAAAAACAAAAGTGGCTGCTAGCACTTGCAATTGTTGTACCCGTACTTGTTGCGCTTTCCCGTACGTATGTGGGCGCACATTACCCGACAGACGTTGTATGCGGATTAATACTTGGAGTAGGCATAGTATTTTTAATCGACTTACTGTATAAAGTAATTCCCAACAAGTATTTCCTTTACGGCGGAATGGCAATCATAGGACTTGCGGGATTTTTTTACTGCAAGACGGACGATTACTTTACCGCATACGGATTGTTGTTAGGACTTATTGCCGGAGTTATATTTGAAGAAAAAATCGTCAAATTCGAAAACACCAAAGCTTGGTGGCGGATTGTTTTGCGCGTGCTTATAGGCGGCGGATTGTACTTGGGACTAAATGCTGCGTTTAAAGGAATTGTAGGCGCAATTTACAAAGGATACAAAGACAACTTTTGGTTCGAAAGTTCGTTCCGCACCGTCAGATATGCTATAATAGCGTTTTTAATTATAGGAATTTACCCTATGCTGTTTAAATACGCCGAAAAACTGTGGAAAAAACTGGGCTGGATAAAAGAACAGCCGTCGGATACCGAAACAACCGCAACTGTTGCATATGCGGACAAAAAAAGCAATTTGCTTGCAACTATCGGGTTTGCGCTCAGTTTCGTTTGCGGTTTAGCGGGATTACCCATTTCCGCCATTGCGTGCAAAAGAGCGCGTAAAGACGGCTACGACAAACTTAAAATGTCAACGGCAGGCATTTGCGTTTCGGTTGCTTGGGTTGCAATTTTTGCGCTGTGTATGATTGCGTTAGCGTGCGTGTTAAACGGCGGATACGTATTTATGGAACCGACTACTTAAAGCCCGTACTTAGCTACACATTTACCGCAGCAACGTGAAATTAGAACACTGTAAAGTTTTGCGGTAAAATAATCAATAGAATATTAATACAAAAACTTCCCGTTGCTATTAACGGGAAGTTTTTGTGTATTTTAAATATTTTACCGATGTTCAGTTAATAAATGCAAGTACACTTTACAAAAACAAAACAGTATAACCGTATGTATTAATTACTTAACGAATATACTGTAAAAAATTTGTAACAATAACGCAGATTTTAGCATATACTACACCAAAAACAGATTGAAGGTGAGTTTATGAAAAACAAAATTTGTTGCATCAAATTACCCGCTGCATTAGGCAGTATACTTAAACTGTTACTCGGCAAGTTAGTAATAGGCAAAAAATAGAGTTATAATCAACGGAGATTGCGCAATGATTCGATTGCTTCTTTACGGTTTTTAGCAAGCATAACCGCATTGCCCGCAACAATCACGTCCGCACCCGCAGAGATTACTTCGGATACGGTGTTTTGGTTTATTCCGCCGTCCACTTCGATTAGTACGTCGGGGAACAATTCCCTTGCGCGCTTAATTTTGTCAACGCTCGAAGAAATAAACTTTTGTCCGCCGAACCCCGGTTCGACCGACATAATAAGTACCATATCGAATAAGCCCTTGTACGGAAGCAAGTCTTCAACAGGCGTATCGGGTTTAACGGAAATACCGACTTTTTTGCCGCAAGCGCGTATTGCATTTGCGGTTTTTTCCGCTTGCGTTGTCGCTTCGATGTGGAATGTGATAATATTTGCACCCGCTTCGGCAAACTGCTTTACGTAGCGGATAGGCTCGTCAACCATTAAGTGTACGTCCAACGGAATAACAACGCACTTGCGGATACTGTTTATTACCGGAATACCGATAGATATATTCGGCACAAAATTTCCGTCCATAACGTCGCAATGAATCCAGTCGGCGCCACTTTTTTCCAACGACTTGCATTCCTGTTCAAGCCGCGCGAAATCTGCG
Organism: uncultured Eubacteriales bacterium; assembly: GCA_948938605.1. Lineage (GTDB taxonomy): Bacteria > Bacillota > Clostridia > Christensenellales > CAG-314 > Fimimonas. Next base: position 12,560 of record CARAIG010000003.1, on the reverse strand, counting down.
GAAAGAATTGATGGGCTTACAAAAATCTTTCTCATATCTACTCCTAAACAAATTAATTTGACGCGTTTTCGCCCAATGCGGCGGCAAATGGAAATACGCGAAAAAGTTTTTTGCCGCTGCAATATATACTGTACACGCACAAGCCAGCATTCATACAGAAAATTGCCGTTTACGTTATTTAAAGTATATTTTTATTATATCACACTATTACAACAATACGCAAGTAGGCACGACTTGCCTTTTTGTATGTTTACTGCCGATTTTGTTAAAATTTGCCTAATTAATATTGATTTTTTTCAAATTCGACAAGTTCGTTGTATTCTTCACAATAACGTTTGTACCGCTCGGCGTTGAGTTCGCCGCATTCGACGGCGTGTTTTACAGCGCAATCGGGCTCGACCGTATGCGTACACGAAGGGTACTTACAATTGCGCGAAACATTAACAAAGTCGTCCAAATACAACCTTAATTCGCTCGACTTAACGTCCTTAATGTCCAACAAGGAAAAACCGCACGTATCCACCACAAAACCGTCAAGAATATGGTTTAGCGTGGCGTGTCGGGTTGTGTGCATACCCCTGCCGGTCTTTTGCGACAGTCCTCCCACTTCACCGTTGATTTGGGGCAATAACGCATTGAGCAGCGAAGTTTTACCCACAGCCGACTGCCCCGCAAAACACACGACTTTGCCGTCGGTAAAATACTTAGCAAGGTTATTTGCCGTTATGTCGTTTGCGCATACAGCAATAACTTCGGCAATTTTGCCGTAATTAGACAATGCCTTATTGTAAACGTCCGTCCCCAAATCGGTTTTATTTACTACGATTACAGGTTCGATACCTTGCTGAAAACAGTTAATTAACACTTTGTCTACTAAATAAAAATCGGGCTGCGGCTCAGCCGCCACTACAATCAAACATATATCAACGTTTGCAACGCAAGGACGGGTTAATTTGTTTTTGCGTTGCATAACGCCGCAAATTACCCCTTTGCCTTGCTTTAAGACATCAAAACGCACAATATCGCCAATAATTACGTCGTCCGATTTGTAGCGGAATTTTTTAGGTGAATAACAAACCGTTTTGAAATTGTCGTCGCCCATTACGGTAAACACACCGCCTACCGATTTGATTACTATTCCTTGTTTAATCATGTTTATCGTTTAAATATCTGCGGCGGAGTTGTCCGCAAGCGCCTTCGATATCCTGCCCCATAGTACGCCTGCGGGTAGCGGATATGCCGAGATCGGTTAAATGCTGTATAAACTTTTTTACGTTGGATTCGCTTGTGCCTTTAAGTCCCGTTTCCTTAACGGGATTTAACGCTATAACGTTTACGTGCGCCGACATTCCGCGCAGCAAACTTGCAAGTTTAAGGGCGTGTGCGCGGGTATCGTTTTGATGGTCAATTAGCGTGTACTCTATAATTACCCTGCGACCTGTCTTTTCAAAATAATAACGGCAAGCGGAAATTGCTTCTTCCACCGAATAGGCGTTGGTTACGGGCATTATTGCTTGCCGTTCGGCGTTATCGGCATTGTGCAAACTCAACGTTAAATTCAGCGAAAAACCCATATCGGCAAGGAAGCGCATTTTTGGTACAATTCCGCAAGTGGACAAGGAAATGTTGCGTTCGGAAATATTGATACCGTCCTTGCTTGTTACAAGACGTAAAAACTTAACGACATTGTCAAAGTTATCCAACGGTTCGCCGCTGCCCATAAGCACTATATTCGTTACGTACCGATTGCTACCGTCGCCCAAAGCGTTTACCGACAGAACCTGCGACAATATTTCCCCCGCGGTAAGATTGCGTACCAGCCCTTCCAACGTGCTTGCACAAAACTTACAACCCATACGGCACCCTACTTGACTGGAAACGCACAAAGTGTTGCCGTACTTATACTTCATAAGCACCCCTTCCACTACGTTTTTGTCACTCAGTTCAAAAAGGAATTTTTGCGTACCATCGACAGACACGCGGGTTTGGACTATTCTTGCCGCCACCGCTACGGCATTTTCCGCTAATTGCTGACGGAGCGGTTTAGATATATTCGTCATTCCGTCAAAGTCAACTGACTTATTTAGCCAGCCGAAAATTTGTTTGGCAACGTAAGGCTTAACTGAATAGTTTGCCGTAAGGTATTCGGTAAGTTCGGGTAAAGTAAAATCTTGAAGAATGGTCATATATTATACTCTTTGCATCACCGCAACATAAAAACCTTGAACGTTGTCTTTGTGCGGTAAAAATTGATAACAACTTTGTCCGTTTGCACTAGGGAACTGCGGCAGACGAATTTGCGAATATTTAAAGTCGGTGTGCTCCTTTAAAAACTTGCGGATATTTTGACCGTTTTCATTGTCGAAAACGGTGCAGGTCGAATAGATGAGATAACCGCCCTTTTTGACGTAATTGCTGCAATTGGACAATATACCGTATTGCAATTTCATAAGGGCGGGCAAGTCCTCGCTTTTGCGGAAAAGTTTGATGTCCGGGCGGGTGTTAAGCACACCGAAACCGCTGCAAGGGACATCGCACAGCACCACGTCAAATGCGTTGGCAAATTCGTCGCAGTAAGCAGTCATATCACGACATTCGGCAGTCAAACTTACCTTCATACGTTCGGCGTAGGCATTAATCAATTCCACCCTATGCGAATGCACGTCGCAGCTTGTAACGCTTGCTTGGGGACATAATTGTTTGACGTAAACCGACTTGCCGCCCGGCGCCGCGCAACAGTCCAAAAACTTGCCGTTTTGCAACTTTTCGGCACAAATACGCGCTATGCACATAGAAGACAAACTTTGCATTGTGTAGTCGCCGTTATCCTGTTTAAGTGCGCCCGAAATATAAAATGCGTCGTCAAAGGGGGTTATTTGCGCTTCTACGCCGTATTTGTCGGCAACGGTTAATTTGTCGACGCCGTTTACAAAGCGTACCGTAGACCTTTGTTCGGGCGGCTTCGACGCAATGGCGAATGCCTGTTCCTTGCCGTAATCCTTAACTAATTTTTTAAGCGCCCACAGCGGATACGAATACCGAACCGATATATTTTCGACAGGGTCTTGCGGATAATCGTCAAAACTTTTTACCGTCTGCGACAGCCGTTTAAGCGTTGCGTTAACAAAGCCGACAACATATTTATCGCCCGTTATTTTGGCAAGTTCGGCAATATCGTTGACGACCGCATACGGCGGAATGGACAGTTCCGAAAGACAGTACGCACCTATTTTAAGCAAAATCAGCGCTTCGCCTTTGGGCATTTTGCGGACATATTTGCCGATAATGTAGGACAGTTTTATATCGTTATCCAACACGCCGTAAACAAGTTTTGTTATTAACGATTTGTCGTGAGTAGTACAGTTGTTTAGCGTACGGTTCAAAGCAATAGACGAAAACGCGCCGTTTGCATAAACTTCGCTTAACGTTTGGAAACTTTTTAAAAAGGCGGCATTCATTACTCACCCAAAATTTCGCCGACGGTAAACTTGCGCCCGTTAAGAAAACTTGCAATATCCATACGTTTTGCGTTTTCCGCTTGCAATTCCGTAACGTTTACCGCTTTACCGTCGCCGCACATTACCGCAAGACGTTTTTTTGTAACTTCCACCACTTGCCCGGCAAGCCCTTCAAACGATTGTTCGCAAGGACGTAAAGCGTAAATTTTAAGACGTTTACCTTGCCATAGCGTCCAAGCGGACGGACTGGGATTTAACGCGCGGACAAGGTTAATCAGTTCTTCGACGGGTTTGTTCCAATCAATTTGTTCCTGCTCGGCAGTTATTTTTCCGCTGAACGTTGCCTTGTCTTCGTCTTGCGGAGTGTATACTGCTTGCCCCTGCTCGATTAAGTCCAACGCTTCGATAACCGCTTGTGCGCCCAAGTCAGCCATACGCGTAAACAGTTCGCCGTTTGTTTCGTAAGGAAGTATGTCCAACTGTTTTTGCAATATAATATCGCCTGCGTCCACCTTGCGTACGGTATTGAGTATTGTTATACCTGTTGTTTTAAGTCCTAAAAGTACTGCGTATTGGATAGGGGCCGCTCCGCGTAGTTCGGGCAGCAGTGAACCGTGAATGTTAATTATGCCGTGCGGCGCAATATCTATAATTTGTTGAGACAAAATTTGCCCGTATGCAGCCGTCACCATTATGTCGGGTTTAAGCGAAGACAACGTTTCGACGCCGTCGCGGGAAATTTTTTCGAATTGATAAAGGGGAATACCGCGGCTTAGCGCAAACTTTTTAACTGGACAAAACTCGGTTTTACCGCGTGCGCCTACTTTATCGGGCTGGCAAACGCAAGCGACGACTTGGTGCTTTTGCGCTATTAAACTTAATGCCGGCACACCGAAATCGGGAGTACCTAAAAATACTACTTTCATTTTCCCGTTCCTTTAATCCATTATCTTTTTTGTCATTTTGTCGGCAAAAAGTATGCCGTCCAAGTGATCCATTTCGTGCAGGAACACGCGCGCAAAGTACCCTTCGGCGTGTAGCGAAAACTTGTCGCCGTAGCGGTCAAGGTACTCGATATCTATTTCCTTGGGACGTTCCACCAATCCACGGAAGTCTTCGACGGACAGACAGCCTTCGTTGTCGACGCATTTGCCCTTGCTTTTTAGCAAAACGGGGTTGATAAGTTCGTAATACTTGTCGTCGTATTCGACGATACATACTCTTTTAAGCATACCCACTTGCGGAGCGGCAAGCCCTAACCCTTGTGCAAAATCAAGAGTTTCCTTCATATCGTCCAATAACTGCCAAAGTTTTTGGTCGAAAGTATCCACTTCTTTGCACTTTTTACGCAAAAGGGGATCGCCCATTTTAACTATATTTCTTTTTGCCATAAGTAAACCTCTTTTATAAAAAACGTTGTGTGTTTCGGTAAAGCAATTAAATAATTTTAGTTGCAATTACGATAAGTTTTGCGGATTGCGCTCCACAAATACTTGAACGCTGTTTTTCTTTTTGTCGTCGCAAATAGCATAAATTTGCGGAAGTACGGTTGCAAGACTATCAACAGACAATTTCATTAAAATTTGAAAACGGAATTTCTTTTCCGCACGCCGCAAGGGACAGCGCATTTTGTCCAGATACATAAAACTTGACGGATTTGCCGATTTTAAATTAGTAAGTTCGGCATACTGCGCGGTCAGTTCGTCAATACAATCCTGTTCGCTTTCCCCTTGGTAAATAATCCGCGCAATTTCGCAAAACGGCGGAAAACTTCCCGCTTCCCTTAAAGCAATTTCCCGCTTGTAAAACGCAATGTAGTCCTGCTTGGCAGCAAGCTGCAAACAGTAATGCGCGGGCGTATACGTCTGCAAAACAACTGTACCGGTTTCCTCGTTGCGTCCGCTGCGTCCCGCCACTTGCGTGATAAGTTGGAATGTGCGTTCGGTAGCAAGGTAGTCTTCGCGGTGCAAACTTTGGTCGCCGTCCAATACCCCCACTAACGTCACCTTGGGAAAATCGTGTCCCTTGGCTATCATTTGGGTGCCTACAAGTATTTGCGCTTCCCCCTTGGCAAACGCTTCCAAAATTTTGCCGTGACTTTCCTTAGTTTGGGTTGTATCGGCGTCCATGCGCAATACTTTGACGTCGGGAAACATACCGCTAAGCAAATCCACAACTTGCTGCGTGCCTATTTTACCTTGACGGAAACTGCTTTCGCCGCATTCGGGACATTTGTTTAACATATAGTATTTTTTGCCGCAGTAATGGCATTTAAGCATATTATCTTCGCGGTGAACGGTCAAACTGATGTCGCAGTCGGCGCATTTAGCCACATAGCCGCATTTGGTACACATTAAAAATGACGAATACCCCCTGCGGTTAAGGAACAGCATTGCCTGATTGCCCTTTAACACCGTTTCGGTCAAACGCTCGGTAAGCAGACGGGAAAATATTCCTTTGTTGCCGCTGCGCGTTTCCGCCGACATATCCACTATTTCCACCTTGGGCAGCGGGCGTTGGTTAATACGCTTGGGCATTTCGATAAGTTTAAGTTTGCCTTGACCGGCTTCGTAGTAACCGGTAAGGCTGGGCGTAGCGCTCCCCATAATAAGCAGAGAGTTGTTTTGCTTTGCTCGGAAAGAAGCAACGTCTAATGTGTTGTAACGCGGATTAAAGTCCGATATGTAACTGGAATCGTGCTCCTCGTCGATAATTATTGCACCTATGTTAGATAAAGGGGCAAATATAGCCGACCTTGCGCCTATTGCAATTTGCGCTTCACCGTTTTTTAAACGCAACCATTCGTCATAGCGTTCGCCTTGCGACAAGCCGGAGTGAAGCAACGCTACATTGTCGCCGAAACGCTGCCTAAGCTGCCTAAGCATATTGGGAGTTAAAGCAATTTCCGGAACGAGCATTATGCAATTACGTCCGCTTTGAACGATATTTTCGATAACCGTCAAATACACTTCGGTTTTGCCGCTTCCCGTTACGCCGTGAAGAAGGTATCTTCCCGAAAGGTTGCTCATAACCGTATCCACCGCATTTTGCTGCGCAGGCAGTAATACGTGACGGTTGCCGTCGACCTGCGCTAAATCCTTATACGGAGTACGGCGTACGGTTATTTCGTTTATTTTCACTATTCCCTTGTCAATTAACGCTTTTAATGCACCGTTGCCGAATTTTTCGGTCAATTGCGCGGTAAACGTAGCACCGTTATTATACAAAAAAGACACTAAATCCCGTTGCTTTGCAGCGTTGGGTTTTAGTGATTTTAAAATTTCGTCTAACTTGTCCGAAGTTAAACTTGCCTGCCTTTTGGATAGCGTTTTTACGCGCCCCATACGCATTTCGGCGGGAATAAACAGCCTTAGTACGTCTACCCAACGCAAATGGTATTCGTTGCGCATATAACGGCCAAGTTCCAACATTTCGGGGGAAATGGCAGCAAAATCGTCCAACGGACAGATTATTTTTTTCAGTTTTTCCTTAGGGCAATCGGTGGTCAGTTTTTCTTCGACTATGTAGCCTTCCTTACGACGGTTGGCAAAGTCGACCAAAACGCGCATACCTACCTGCAAGCCTTCGCCTTCGTAGTCGAAAATACGGTCCACTTCGCTTGCCAATATGTCTACAATTACCGAATATATCATTTGACTGCCCTATCCAAAATAAGGTTTGCGACATCAGCCTTGCTCATTTCGGGATAATCGGTGACATTGTCAGCGGTTACAAAAGTCACTTTGTTTGTGTCGCTACCGAAGACGTCGTTATGCTTAACGTCGTTTAATACCGCTAAATCGGCGTGTTTTTTTACTAATTTGCTCTTTGCGTTTTGAACTCCGTTATCCGTTTCGGCAGCAAATACGCACAAAAATTTGTCCCCCTTGATTTTGCCTACTGCTTGGGCAATGTCGGGGTTTTTGACAAATTTGACCGTCAAGTCGTCCGTCTTGATTTTACTGTCCGAAACCTGTTCGGGGCGGTAATCGCAAGGCGCGCCGCTCATCACAAAAATATCGAAAGATTTAACGCGGCTTAGTACTTCGTCGTACATTTGCCGAGTTGTAGCGACGTTGACTACATTTGCGCGGACATCTATTGCTGCGGTATGGTTGCCTAACACGACTGTTACTTCCGCACCGCGGTTTAATGCCGAAGTTACAATAGCGGAACCCATTTTACCGCTGGAAAAGTTGGTAATGCAACGGGCGTCGTCCAATTTTTCGTAAGTGGCACCGCAAGTTACAAGCACTTTTTTGCCCAACAAGTCGCGCTTGGGACAAAGTACATTTACGCAAAAATCGGTAATTTCAGTCGGTTCCGCCATACGGCCGCTGCCGCTGTCGCCGCAAGCAAGAAAACCGCTGCCCGAATCGACTACCAAAACGCCCCGTTCTTGAAGCGTTTTAAGGTTAGTTTGGAACGGAACGCTTTTATACATATTTGTATTCATTGCAGGACATACCACAACGGGAGCGGTTGTTGCCATAAAGGTTGTGGAAAGCATATCGTCCGCAATGCCGTTTGTAAATTTACCTATAATATTAGCCGTTGCAGGGCATACCACAAGCAAATCGGCTTTTTTTGCAAGGGAAATGTGTTCCACTTCGTAATGGGTACTGCGGTGAAACATATCCGTTGTAACGGGATTGCACGACAACGTTTCGAAGGTTAATGGCGTGACAAATTGAGTGGCGTTTTTCGTCATTATAACGTCCACGTTTGCGCCCAATTTTTTAAAGTTGCGCACTACTTGGCATACTTTGTAGACTGCAATTCCGCCCGTTATGCCTATTACGATGTTTTTTCCTTGCAAAAGCATTTTGATTTTAGATGTATTATATTACAATTGCTGTAATTGAATTTGCTATTTAACAGGTCTGTTAATTTCCAACGTGCCTTTGTCAAATTCCTCTGCCGCGTATGAAATGGGCTTTGCATTTTGGGGCATATCGGGGTTATTGTTAAGTTCCTTAGCACGTTTAGCCACTACACAGCACAGCGAGTACTTGTCGCCTGCTTTTTCCGTCAATTCGTCGATAGGTGGTTTTGTAATCATTGTTGCGTTCTCCTTGATTTAAGAATTCCTATAATTTCCTGCGTTGCACGTTCAACGCTGTCGTTCATAATGCAGTAATCGTACATATGACGTTGAGCAAGTTCCAACTTGTTGCGTGCCATACGTATTTGAATTTTTTCTTCGCTTTCCGAACCGCGCTTAACCAAACGTTCGTACAACGCCTGTTCGCTGGGAGCTTCGATAAAGAATAAAATGCTGTCGGGATAGTTTTGCTTAACTTGAAGCGCGCCTTTAACGTCAATTTCCAAAATGACGTCTTTGCCGTACCCCAACATATCTTCGACAAACTTTTTGGGAGTTCCGTAGTAATTTTCGAAATGTTGGTCGTATTCCAACAACTCGTTTTTGCGTACCATTTCCAAAAAGATTTCGGTAGAAACGAAAAAGTAACTGCGATCCTTGCGCTCGTTTGCGCGCGGTTGCCTTGTCGTTGCCGAGCAAGACATTACAAGGTCGGGCATTTGGCGCATAAGTTCGGCGCAAATTGTTCCTTTGCCCGCGCCGCTTGGTCCTGATATGATAATAAGGCTGCCTCTTTTTGCTTGTGTCATATATAACTCCTATGTGTAAATATTATTCGATATTTTGTATTTGCTCGCGGATTTTTTCGATTTCGTTTTTCATTGCAAGCGCAGTGTCCGTCAAATCCAAAAACGACGACTTACTGCAAATTGTGTTTGTTTCGCGGTTAAATTCCTGAATTAAAAAATCGAGTTTGCGTCCTACGGGAACTTCTTCGGCAAGCAATTCGCGCGCACGCGCAATGTGACTTGTCAACCGCGTTATTTCCTCGTCGATACACGACTTATCCGCAAAAAAGCACACTTCGTTTGCAAGTTTGCTTTCGTCGAGCGTTACCCCTTGCAACGCTTCGGTAACGCGCTCGGTCAACTTTTCGCGGTAATGTCCGACTACATCGGGAGCAATCAATTTAACTTTGTTTAAAAGCGTTTCGAAAAAGTCGAGTTTGTTAAGCAAATCGGTTTTTAACGCTTCCCCTTCCTTTCTACGCATAGCGTTAAGGTTTTTAGCCGCTTCGTCTACCGCTTGGATAAGCATTTGACGTAACAATTCGGAGTCGTCGTCAGACTGTGTTAAAGTTAGCACATCGGAACTTTTCATTAACGAATTTAACGAAAAGTCGTTGCGCAATTCGGGAAAGGCGTCAAACAGCTTTTGCGCCGCTTCCACATAACCCGTTGCAAGCGGTATGTCAACCGTTACTTGCTTGTCCGATTGCTCCGAACGGACATAATTGATATATACGTCGACGTGCCCGCGTGTAAGCGCACGTCCGAGAGCCGAGCGTATTGCGTCTTCATATGCGATAAACATACGGGGGATTTTGGTCGATATATCCAAAAAACGGTGGTTAACGCTTTTAAGTTCGACGGTAAGACTGCGCCCGTCGCGCTCGACGGTTGCCTTGCCGTAACCGGTCATACTGTTCATAGTAACTCCCAAGTAATTAATCATTACTTACTAAAAGATTGTTCAATTATATATAATAACACAAATTACGCCGCTTTTCAATCAAATAAACGCCATTTAAAATTATTTTGTTAGTTTTATTAAATCTTCGAACTGCTGTTCGTCGATGATTTCGATGCCTAGTGCGCGCGCTTTGTCAAGTTTACTGCCAGCAGCTTCGCCCGCTATTACAAGATTTACCGTTTTGCTTACGGTTGACGACAACTCGCCCCCTTGTTCTTCGATAATTTTGCCCGCTTGTCCGCGAGTATAATTGCTTAAACTGCCGGTTAGCACTACTTTTTTGCCGCTGAATACGCCCTGCATTTGTTTATTTTTGTAACGGGGATCTATGCCTAATTCCCTAAGTCGGGAAATTATAGCGACGTTCTGTTCTTCGCGGAAATACTGCAAAATTCCTTCAGCTACGACGTCGCCTACACCGTCGATTGCGGTAAGTTGTTCGAATGTTGCCCGGCTTAAACCTTCGACGCTGTTGAACCTTGCGGCAAGATCCTTAGCGGTAACGGCGCCGACGTTATCCAGTCCTAATGCAAATATAAACTGGGGCAAATTTACCGCCTTGCTGTCCGCTACGGCTTTTACAATGTTGTACGCCTTTTTGCCTTTTACCCCGTCCAAAGTTAAAAGTTGCTCTTCGGTAAGCGTATACAAGTCAGCGACCGAATTGACGTTTAGTTTGTCGACAAGCAATTCTACCGTTTTGTCGCTAATTCCGTCGATATCGCAGGCGTTTTTGGAACAGTAATGGGAAATACGCGCAACGATTTGCGGACGGCAATGATTGGCGTTTACGCAATACAAGTGCGCGCCCACTTCCTGCAAATCCGCTCCGCACTTAGGGCAAACGGCTGGTTTTTCAATAATTTCGCCGTTGTCGTCGGCAGCGCCTAAAATTTCGGGAATTACGTCGTTGCTCCTGCGCACAAACACCAAACAGCCCTTTTTTAGACGTTTGCGGGTGATATCGCCGTAGTTATTGAGAGTTGCGCGTTGAATGGTTGCTCCGCACAATTCCACCGCAGACAGTATTCCTACCGGCGTAAGTTTGCCTGTACGCCCCACTTGCCATTCGACGTCGTTTAACGTTGTTACTACTTGTTCGGCGTCGAATTTGTACGCGACAGCCCATTTGGGGAATTTGTCGGTATAGCCCAAGTCTTCACGTAGGGAAAAATCGTTAACCTTGATTACTACGCCGTCGATTAAAAAGTCGTATTTGCTGCGGTCGTTTGCAATTTGTTGGATAACTTCGCGAATCTGCTCGAAGGTGCGAACTACCGCAAAAACGTAACTGGTACGCATACCGCAGTTTTTGAAAAACTCAACAAGTTGGCTTTGACTGCCCACGTCCAAACCTTCGCTTAGCCCGTAACTGTGGAAAACAACGTCCAAATTGCGGCTAGCGGTTACTTTGGGATCCAAATTGCGTATAGCACCCGCTGCGGCATTACGTGCGTTTTTAAGTTTGTCGTTAGGGTGTTCAGCGTTGTACTTATCCAAAACGGACAGACGCATTATGCCTTCGCCTTGCAGTTCCACTAGCCCCTTGAACGGAATTGTTAAAGGAACGGAACGGATAGTTTGGGCTTGTGCGGTGACGTCTTCGCCCACAATACCGTTGCCGCGCGTTGCTGCGCGTACGAGTTTGCCGTCCTGATACGTGACGCTTATCGTAAGACCGTCGTATTTAAGTTCGATACTAAATTCAACTTCGCCCAGTTCCTTGTTGACCTTGTTTACCCAGTCGGCAAGTTCGTTAAAACTTTGTGCCTTGTCAAGGCTGAACAGCCGTTTTAAATGACGGTGCTGTACAAAATTTTTAAGCGGATCGCCGCCGACGCGTTTTGTCGGGCTGTCGGGCAAAACCGTACCCGTTTGTTTTTCCAACAAAAGCAGTTGGTCGTATAAGGCGTCATATTGAGTATCGGCAACCGACGGATTGTCCAACACGTAATACTCGTACGCCCATTTATTAAGTTGATTTACAATTTGCTGCATTGTCATAATGCAAAAACTCCTTTATAATGCGGTTGCATTGATTTGATGCGGAATGCGGAATTACAAAATTAAGGTTAGGCTCAATTAATTGTGCGGTGGGCAAGAGTCTGCCCACCCTACGGGTAATCGATTGTTTACAATTTATTCATTTATAATGCGGCTCGTATTACTCGCCTAGATGTCTCGACTACGCTCGACATGACATAGTTTATAATGCGTAATTATGGTTGAGTTTAATTCTGGATTGCTTCGCTTCGCTCGCAATACTCGCATTCGCTCGTGGCGTTCGCAACCGCGTTGCTCGGCTAAGGACGACCGACACTCACCTAATTCCGCAGCGTATCCCTAATTTGTAACACTTAGTGTTGATTAATGTCGCCAACATTACGCATTAAGCATTACGCATTTTAAGTAATAATTCGGTGGGCAAGAGTCTGCCCTTCCTACGAAGCGCCAACAAAGTACTGCACTGCCTTATTTACCAATGTTTGAGTGCGTAGAAAGGGGCAGATGCAAGGCAAGATGAC
>CARAIG010000002.1 GCA_948938605.1 uncultured Eubacteriales bacterium | reverse complement strand
CTAATAAAGCAAATACAATTGTCGACGGAAAGAAAAACTATCTACCTCATTTTACTAACAAGGAGTTGAAAGCAATGCCATCATTAAGAGACTTTACAATTAGACGCAAAAATGGTAAGTATTACGAACTGCGTTATAGACGATACGGCTATGACGTTAGTTTTTCAAGTAGAAATTTTGACGATGCAAAAAAGCGAGCCTTTGAGTGGCTACGCATATTTGAAGCGGATATCCAGAAAAAGAAAATAGCGGTTAAAATGCCCGAACTGTCTGCAAGCGTTAATCTGCCCAAAACAATTGTATTATTCGCACCTTTTGCGGATAACTATATGGAAAATGTCAAAAGAAAGATGCTAAAAGAAAATTCATATAAAAGTTTATACAATACATACAAAAATCATGTACGAAGCGTTTACGGAGATTATGAGTTGCAATCTATAACACCTCAAATGTTACAACCGCATTTTAATAGATTGCACGAAGAAAAGCCAAGAGTATGCGAGGATGTTAAATCTTTAATGACAAGTATTTTGGAATATGCGGTCAATAACGGAATTATTAGCATCAATCCAATGAAATCCGTATTTGTAATTAAGCACGAACGGACAACGGGGAAAGCATTAACAAGAGAAGAAGAAAAAGCCTTTGTTCAAGCGATTAAAGGAAACTATTATGAATACTCGTTTTTGCGTATGTTATATTGCGGAGTAAGAGCCTGTGAAGTTAACGAAATAGTAGAAAACGCAGACGATACACTTACCATTAAAAACGGCAAATTGAAAAACTATCAAAAGAACTATTATAGAACTGTACCGATGTTCCCCTTATACAAAGAACACGTTGCAGGAAAAGGCTATCGCGTCGATGTCAAAAAGTTATCCGTAACATTTACAAAATTTTGTCCTAATCATCAATTAAAAGATTTACGCCATACGTTTACTACTCGGGCAAGAGAGTGTGAAATTGATAATGAAATGGTCTCGCTATGGACAGGACATTCGCTAGGAAATATAACGGCAAGCGTGTATACGCACTTCTCAATCGAACATCAAAAGACTGTCGCAGAAAAACTATTATACAAAGTATAATAAATCGGCAAATTTTTCCCCAAAATTTCCCCAATTTTTCCGCAAAATTGGGGAAAGATGTTATAAAAACAAAATTAAATATAACGTAAAAGCCCGTAGATTTGATTCTACGGGCTTTTAGGCTACCAAAACTGCGCCTATGGCGGAGAGAACAGGATTTGAACCTGCGGAGGCTGTTAACCTCGCACGCTTTCCAAGCGTGTGCCTTAAACCGCTCGACCATCTCTCCATGCGGTTCAACGGCAGTTTTGCATTTTGCCTAAATAGAATAACAAACTTTGCAAAAATAGTCAATTATATTTTGCGTTTTAAACAAAATTTTGCCGAATATGCCTTGACTGCGGCAAAATTGTTGAAACGTGCAAGTTACACAAAAACAGCAAAACAAAAACAAAACTACACACCGCAACGCGGCAAAAAGCATTAGACGAAGCGGTAAAACATTAACATACAACAAAAAAGCAAGGCAGTTTGCCTTGCTTTTTTGTGTATTTAAGGATTTGAATTATTTAACTTTCAAATCAATTTGAGCAATTCCTGCCTGATTACTCGTTTGATCACTGGAAACCTCAATTTTCGTGACATTACTATAACTGCTTAAATCAAAATCTTGTGCAAACTCATTATTACCAGTTATCGTTTGAGTGCCGCCAGCGTAAGTTATTTTAATACTGATTGTGCCCAGCACTTTGCTTGACCATTGTTTAAATGTAAGTTTTAAATACGTTATAGATTTGCCGTCGACTGTCTCTATCGTCATAGCCTTGGTCTTTGTTACAGGCACATCAGTTACAGTACTTGTCTGCTTACTGCCATTTATTATCAAAGATTTTATTTCGTCTGCAGCACCGAGTTCTGTACCTGTGAACGAATAATTTTTATATGTATTACCGCTAATACTTTCTAATAATTTAGCTCCTGTTATAGAAATACTTTTTTCTACAATAACAGGTTTTTCTTCAATAGTAATTGCAATTGTTACATCGTCGTTTACGGGTACGGTTACAAGTTGTCCGTTTGCGCCAAGTATATTTACGGGTTCACCGCCTGCAACGGTATAGGTTACGGTTGCTAATACGTGGGTATCCTGTTTGCTGCCCAAATTAATGGAAATAGTCACATTGCTGCCATCATCAACAATTACGGGTAATTGTTTGTCGTCAATAGTTACGGTTATTGCGCTGTCGATGCCGTCGGCAAGTTTTACTTGGTATTGACGTACGACAACGATTTCCAAATAGCCCATTTCCGTTACCGTAAACGTATACTTGCCGTCTACCAAATCTAATGTAATAAGCTCTTCGCTTTCAATATCTACATAAGATACCGAAATAACCCTGTAATTGCCGTCAATAGCAAAACTTACTGTATCGCCGACAAAGTAATGTTCGGGACGGTCGGTAATTAATGTTGCAATATTTTCATCAGACCATTTTTCGCCGTCTGTGGTTTTTGTATATACATTCCATTCGATTTCAGCTTCCACTGCACCTTCAACCGCTCCGCATTCGCAAGCGCCTTCAACGTATGTGTGTGCTTCTTCGTCAACGTGGCGATCGCATATGCACAAATACCAGTGAGTATCGGTGCCTTTGTGCAATACGTCGTCTTTGGCAGTACAGAGTACATTTTCTATAATATCTTCACAAACCGCACACATAGCACTGTGAGTGTTGCCGTCATCTTGACTGTACTCATAATCATGTCCGAGTGCGGCAATTTCCGTTTGTACCTTAGTTACCTGTCCGCAAACACTGCATTTTGCGCCGTCCGTTAAGCCCGTTTCGGTACAGGTTGCGTCTTTACCGTCAACTTTAACATTTTGGTCGCATTCCGTAAGGTCAAGTTTTTCGTTGCAGTTTGCGCAAGTGTGCCAGTGACTTAGCTTGCCGTCAACTTCGCCATGCTGCCATTCGGTAGCAATAGAATTATGTTCAGCTTTAATAACTACGCTTGTTTTGTCGGTGATTTCATTAACAAGTTTTTCGTCCGCAAAATACTTATGACAAGTATCGCATTCCCAATACTCAATATTACCGTCGGTTGTGCAAGTAGCAGAGTTGGCAATATGATGAGTTGTATTTTCGTTCGGACATATTTCAGCATCACCATAGGTTATAGTGATAGAATTTATGAGACATGCACTGCCCTCTTTTACTTGAACTGTAAATGTTTTTGCTTGAACTGTAATAACAGTATCCTTTCCGCTTACTATACTAACATTTTGCTTCGATCCGTCATCCAAAGTACAAATAAAATCAAAATATTCCGTTGCAGTTCCGACAACATTTACTTTTAAAATATATGCAGGCGCGGTTATCGTTATAAAACCGCCAACCCCATTCTTATTGCCATTATTAAAGCCAAATGCAGTAGAATCCGATGCTCCTTTAATAACTTTCTCGTAGTTTACAGTAACATCACCTAAAACTTTTGTACCTTTTCCGTTGGCATAAGATGTCGCATCATTTCCTACTTCTGTATTGGTAATTTTTAAAGAATCAGGATCTTTTAAATTATGCTCCGCCTTGGCATTAGCATCAACAGTTTCTACCGTGATTGTTATATTTTCCGTCAATATAAAACTATATTTGCCTTCAGCACTAGGTGTAAGCAGTTCATCATTTATTTTAACAGTCTCAACACGTAAACCTTCTGCAGGCGTTACGGTAAATTCAACGGTTGTGTAACGTTCGGCTTTGGCGGGAAGTCCGTCTATTGTGTAGTTAGCACTGTTTTCGTAGTTGATTTCGCAGTCTGCACCTTTGTATCCGCTGAATTTTGAGCCTCTATCTATTTCGTATGTACCGTTGTAATTCTTCAAAACACAGTCCGTCAAAGTTACGGTATCGCCGACGCAGATAATTTCTGTCTTTAATTCGTCAGTATCGCCTACAAAGTAGCAATAAAAACTAAAACTTTCGTTGCCTTCGGTTACAGAAATTGTGATATTGTTTTTATATTTGGCATCGATTTCAGTAACCTTACCTTCAAGCTTAAAAGTACCGTTAGTGTTACTTTCGCCCGGTTTAAGCGAATGCAGTAATGCGTAAATATTTGCAACGGGGATTTCACGTCCGCAGCCGCTACAAGTACTGTTGACGTAGATGTGCGCCGTTTCCTTTTCCGCTGCGCTGCCGCATACCGTACATTTACGTGTGTGACCGCTGTCGGTAATGATATATTCGTCGCCTGCTACGTGTCCGTTTGCAGGGATTACTCTCGGTTGTTCTATTACGGTTTTACAAACGGAGCATTGTACGCCCGCTGTTGTGCCTGTTTCGGTACAAGTGGGTTCCTTAGCCGTTACTACGTCAGTTTCGGAGCATTCAGTAACATTCAAGTGAGCGTGACAACGGGCACATTCGTGGAAGTGATGTCTATCCGCGTAGGACCACGCTTCGGGAATTAGGTGTTCAATTACGTTTTTGCCGTCGGCATACTTAATGTTTGCCTGTTCGCAAGTTAAGTCGGAGCTAAAACGTATTGCGCGGTTACGGTCTGTTTGCATAACCAACGACACCTTGCTCCAATCGGTATCGGCAACTGCCGAGCCGTATTCGATCATACCCCTAATGTTGTTGCCTTCGCCAAGGGTTACGCTTACGCCGTCAAGGTATGCGGCTTTCATTCCGTACCAAACGTCAAACGCTACGCCGTCGTGTTCGCTAACCAAAATCGTAGTATTGCGGATTGTGGTTGCGCCAAAGTTGTTGGAAAGGGTATACAAGGGGTTTGTTCCGTCGGCATCAAGGTTTGTGCCGTCCAAAACAATGTTGTTCATCAACGTCAAGTTTGCGTAGTTTTGAACAAGCATTTTAACACCGCTGCCCGATTTGCTGGTGATTGTTCCGTTTTGGATAGTGATGTTGCTGTCCTTTTCGATGTGGAAAGCCTGCGACTCGTACTTGACGGAGCCAACAGCGCCGCTTATAACCGTATAGGTGTTACCTTGCAAACGGAAATTAATGTTGCGGTTTGACGGGATAAAGATACCTGCGCCTTCCAAACTTTGTCCAAGATAAATTATTGCTTCGCTGTCGTCGGTAATTGATTGTACCGCTTCAACAAGAGTATCGAACCGTTTAGCTTCGCCTTTGTAGAATGTTGCAACAACTACGTCTTTGGGCGTCCTGTCACAATCCTTACAGGTAAACGATTCGCTGTAATCGTGCGGAGCGCGAGTGTCTTCGAATACGTGTTCGCAAGTTTTGCACCATTGCCAGTGTTCGTCAACGTGGGTATTGTTCCATACTACATCGTCGCCATGGGGTTGACTTGCGACAGATACATGTCCGCAAACACTGCATTTAAAGGTATGGTTTGTTTCGTCGCTTTCCCAAACCATTGTGTGTTTTAAAGTTTCTAATACTTCTTCCTTTTCCGCGCCGCATACGCAGTCGTAAACATTTTTACCTTCAACGGAGCAAGTGGATTCGACGCTCTTTTCCGCATTTAAAACCCAGTTGTGAGCAACGTTGCCGAAGGAATGTCCGCATACCGAACAAGCAACGGAGTGTTCGCTGTCGCTAACCTTGTCAAGTTTGTCGTGATCGTGCGCGCCTTCGTCTGTCTTTAACGTGCAGTCTGCGCATTGTTTGTAGTGGTTTGTTTCATCGGTAGTTACAAAGGTTGTGCCGAAGTTTGCATTGTGATCTTCCGCAATTTCACAGCCTTCCACAGTACAAGTATGTACGTGTTTAGTGCCGACTGCTTCCCAAGCGCCGAATGCGTAGTCGTGACCTTGCGCCACATTACAGCCTTGAACCTTACAAGTGCTGATGTGTCTGCCGCCCTTTACTTCGTACGCGCCCATATCGGGAGTATGACTTCCGGTTATTGTATTGCAGCCGTCGGCGGTACATTTTTGTACGTGTTGGTCACCTTCGACAGCCCAATCGCCCAAACCTATTTGGTGTTCGTTACGGGCGCCGCAATTGCGTTTGCATTCCTGATAGTGTTTGCCGTTTTCGGTTTTCCACGGTTGTCCTGTGTAATCGTGTCCTAATTTATCAACGGGTGTTCCCGCTTTGATTACCGCACCGCAATCCTTACACTTTGTTGCGCCTGTTGTGCCCGGCTGTGTGCAAGTAGCGGTTACGTCGGCGCTTACGGGAGTATGATCCGTTTTGGGGATAACTTCCGTTTTTTCGCCGTTTTCGCAAGCCGTACACTTAAACGTTTTTATACCCGTTTGAGTACAAGTAGCCGCAGTAGTTATTGTGCCTTCGTCCCACGTGTGGTTGCCCTTGTCGCATTCGCTTTTACAAGCAGTAAAGCCGAGCGTCAAGCACATAACCATTAAGATTGCTAATAATATACGTACAACCTTTTTCATTACCTTGTGTCTCCTTTTGGTTTTGTTTTATTAAAAATTTGCTTTTAAGCAATATTTTACAAAAATAAAAAAACTGCAAAAAGGCTCATTTACCCTTTTACAGTTTAATACGGTATGTTTTTGATATTATTTTGGCGGTACTTGTAAGAGAGGCTATACCCCCCCCCATACGTAAATTGTGAATTTGGAACGATGTCAAATTATGTTTGAACACTTCCGCCACCCCTTTGAATTTGCGACCAAATGCTAATTGTCAATTGCAATATTTGTATTAATCAAAGTTACAATTAAAATTGTAGCACACTTGTTAAAAAAAAACAATGTTTTTTTACAATTTAATGCAATAATTTTGGCTGTTACTACGTTATATGCACCGCACAAAAAAATATTGCGTATAAACCGTCCGAATATTTACATACTACCTTTAAGGAGGTCTGTTATGAGTAATAAAAACGGAAAAACGGTCGATAATGAGCAACGCACCGACACAATTGTAGGAATAGTTACCGTTGCGGTAGTTTTGGCTTTGTTTGTGTGGCTGTTTGTAAGTATGTCTATGCGCGGCAACGCAATAAGTAACGTAGCGTTTGACGGCGAAGTACGCCGCGGACAGGAACAAGTGTTTACCGCCGACGTTAAATCGTCCAAAATTAAAGACGGCGAAACGGTAAAATGGATAGTCAACGGCGAAACGGTAGCGGAAGACGTTTACAAAACGGGCGAACCGCTTAAACTAAACTACGCCCCTACTAAAAGCGGAATGAACTACTTGACCGTTCAAATAGGCAAATACAACAAAACCGCGTTTGTGGAAGTTATGCCGCCGCAATTAACGGTAAGTGCGCCGAATATTGTAATAACTTACGGCGACGAACTGCCGGACTTCGCCTACGATTGCACAGGCTTTATTGACGAAGACTGTCGCGAAATGTTAGATTACAACGGCATATGCTATTTGTGCGACGACAACTGCGAACGCTTAAATTGCGACAAATTAGACGTAGGCGTATACAAATTGAGTATGGAAGAAGACTGCTGCTTTAAAGATTACCAAGTTAACTATGTAGGCGGAACGCTTACGGTACTTCCCAAAACTTTAAGTACGGCGGGATATTTTGTAAAAACGTACGACGGCTGCAACACAATCGAAAACCCGCAAATATGCCTTAAAGGCGTGAAAGCAGGGGACGACGTGACGACAAAATGCGACAAGTTATACTTTGACAACAAAAACGCAGGCAACAACAAGGCTGTAATGCTTGCAAACGTCGAACTTGTAGGCAAGGACGCACACAATTACGTATTGGAAAGCGCAGCGCAAGGCGCAATACTGCCTAAGCAAGTAGAAATAAGCGGGCTTGTTATCCGCGACAAAATGTACGACGGCACCACCCGCGCGCAGATAGACAAAATGGGCAATATTTGCGGAATAGTCGACGGCGACAGCGTAGCGATAGGCAACTTGGAACTGAGTTTCGAACAAGCCGACGCAGGCGAACAACCCATTAAGTTAGACAACGTAACGCTTATCGGCGCCGACAAGGACAACTACGAAATTATCGGCATCGACGTTGAAAACGCAACAATCAACACCACTATTTGGAATAAAATTTTTATAAAAAATCCTGCAATCGTTGCGGGAGCGTAGACACTTGACAGTGCATAACTTTAAAACGATATTAAGGCTTGCAACGTGAGATTTTAGTTCGAATATCACGTTGCTAACCCAAAATGCAGTTCATATAAATATTTTTGGTAAAAAATTGCTGCGGCAAACTAATTTTACCGAGAGATTTATATGAACTTTTTTATTGTATAACCGGCTACAAATTCAACCGCTTTATAATTTTCAAGGCTGTTTCATCGTATTTTTCAACATAGCGCACAAGAGTGTTTTTACTTATGTTCATTGCTTCGCTTACTTCTTTGTAAGTATAATGTTTGGGCGACAAGTACAGCATTGTAAATATCTTTGTATGGATAGTACCTTGGTCGATATCGTAAATTTCGTAATACCGCAGCATTACATCTTTTACAATTGACAGCCGTTTATACTCATCGCTATCGGTATCGACAGCGTTTGAACTGAGCCTTAATTTTTCCAAAAAACTTTTTCTTTTGTTCATTAGGTTTCCTCGAAATGTAATTATTTAAGCCTTTGTCAGGCTTCTAAAATAACTACTCATTTCGACCTTTAACCGTCTAAAAAGCAAAAGAAAAAGGACTTCATAAGAAGTCCCAATGTGTTAATACCTTTTGCAAATTGTTTGTTTTAACGGATTAATAATATCGTTATTTTTTACTGTTTTTCGAAATAAAAGCATATGCAGTGTTACGTATGATTTCCTTTTCGTTTTCGTCTAAAAGAGACATCATTTTTAAGTCCGCTTTTTGCTCATCGGTCAATTCGCCGTTACTGTCCATATCGTGATAAAACTGAAAAAGCGTTATGCCGTATGCTTTGCATATCCTGTCCAAAACAGCATTAGACGGACTGCTTTGCCTACGTATACAGGAATACAGCGTTCCTTGCGACACATCCGCCCTTTTACTCAGTTCGTATATCGACCAACCCCTGTCGGCATTCATATCTTTTATTTTGTCAAGAATTGTCATTGTCTTTTCCTTTTTTATTATTGTATAACAATTCCCAATTTTATATAAAATAAATCACTTATAATATATTACTGTGCATTTGCATAGTAAGCATAATATAAAAAGAGCCGCTGCATCCGTTTATATATTGCAGCAGCCCTTCGATTATAAGAAATCGTAATAAGCCTGTTTAAGTATTAATTTAATAAATCATTCACTAAATTCAGTATATAGTTTTGATCAAAAATTCCTTCCACTTGTAAATAATATTTGTAATGCTGATACTCAAACATAACATATGACGATTGTGTATCAGTTCCATACAACAAACTCACTACTGAATTTTCTATTTGCTCTTTACACAACATTATAAACATATTCAATATATCTAATTCCGTCAAATTATCCGTAACGTATAAATGACAAAACAGACCGTCGGAATTAACTACTTGTTCGTATAAGCATACAATTTCGTTATTTGTCTTTAATTTGTAATGCTGTCCGTAAAAGTATTCGATTTCATTATACCAATCGATATATTTTATTTGTTTTTTATTTGCAGCCGCATAATCTTTAATAGTTACAGACGTGTCTTCGGCATAATAATCGTTTATTGTACAGTACCTTTGCTTTGGCGTGCTAACAAACCGCCAAATAAAATAGGACGACAAGGCTAAAACCACGCACAAAATGACAATGCCTAAAATTAAAATCAGTTTTTTCCTTGAATACGTTTGTGACGACATTACAAGCGTATCGCCTGTTTGGGAAACCGAATTGTTTTCGTCGTTGATTTGACTTTTAATGCTTTCCAAAATTTCGTCCCTGTCGGGATCGTTATTGCTTGTCATCAGTTTGCGAAAATTCTTGTCTCGTGACATTGTTACTCCTTAATTTATTGTTACCGAATATGCCGCATTGCACCAATCGGTCGCACTCATTTTTAGATAACAAGTACTCATTAAACCTAGTCCTGTTGCAACGCGCAAATATTTATCTGTTCTGTAAACACTATCACCGTTATAGTATTTAATAATATAGATACCATACCCTACCGCAACATGAGCGCCTTCCATTGATGTTTTAACAACATTATCGTGGTCAGCCGTCGTAGATATATTATACATATCCATTTTGTCGCAAAACAACAATGTAGGTAAGTTATTATTTACGGCGTCCAAATACAAACTTTCGTTAACTTTATTAAAACTTTTAACACTGCGGTATGTTAAATTTAAAGATTTGGCATTTACATAAGCTTTTAAACCGTTTAAGCAATCCTGTTCGCTAACGCCTACATCGTCGATATTTGTACGCATTAAAGTGTATAACTCTCGCATAAGTTGCGGGATATATGTACTGTCGTTACCTTTGTAAGTACCCGACGAAACGTATGAAGTATAGTTGGGAATTAAATTTTCGTAATACTTATCGTAAAAGCCCACTACGATAGCGCCGGCAGTTGCTCCGCAGGAATTTGGCAAAGCGCTAAGTTGATTGTACCGCGGTATTGCATTTTTTATCTCTTTATATTCCGTTTCCCGCTTGGTGAACGGAACGTTTTCGCTTGAATTGACTGCGCCGTAAGTTACAGCCAAATCGGCATATCTTACTTCTTCGTCCGTCTCAGCCATTGCCGCAAAGCTAAAACAAATGCTGAGCGACAGGCTTGCAAGCAGTAAAACTGCTATAAACAGTTTAATTGAAATTTTTTTGGTCATAATTTTTTCCTCCTGAGTTTTTTAGTATCTACTTATTACTAGTTTAAAAAAAGGGGAAAATCCAACTATTTTTTCAAATTTGTTTCAATTGTTTTAAGTATTTTAGAAATTCTAAAATGTACGGTAGATTTTTTACTATTAACCCTACGGGCAATTTCATTGTAATTTAATTCTTCCCAAAACCTTAACCATATAAGTTCTTGGTCTTTACGAGACAATAAAGATAATTCATGATACAAATCACACGATTCGAGAATTTTATCTTCCATATATACAAAAACATCATTAAATGAATCGTCCGACTCAACGGTTACTGCTTTATTTTTATTAAAATCCAGCGCTACGTTATGGGCTATCTTGCACATCCAGTTATAACCGTCTTTACTATTATCAAAAGTTTGAATATGTTGCAATACTTGAAGATAAGTTTGGTTTACTACGTCCTTCCACTCCGTTTTGTCTATTAAATATTTTAGCGCCATACCTTTTATATGGTCGAACGTAAACAGATACAATTCATCAAATTTAGATTTATTTCCATTTTGCAAAGCTCGTAATAATAGGTTCGTTTCTTTGCGAAATTTTGACATTAGTATCCCTATATTCTATCTATTATTCTTTATAAATAATTTTGCCAAACGCATTAATTCTTCCCTTTGGTCCTTGTTGAGCCTAGAAAAAACAATTAAAGTTTCCTTTTGTTCGTCTGTCAATTCGCTGTTGCCGTCCAAATCGTGATAAAATTGATAAAGCGTAATTCCGTAAGCACGACATATTTTTTCTAGTATATCGTTTGAAGGGTTACGTTGCCGACGTTTACAAGAATACAACGTTGCTTCCGCAATATTTGCTTTCTTGCACAATTCATATGTAGACCATCCTCTTTCGCTATTCATTTCTTCGATTTTTTCTAAAATTGTCATAAATAAATCACCTTTAATTTATTGTATAACAATTTAAAAAACTATATAAAATAAATTTATTGTGTATAAGTACTGTGCATTTGCACAGTATGCTTAAAATACAAATTGCTATATACATTTTATTATATACACACGAACACAACTTATCGCTAAATTTAAATTATCAACGTGATACGATGTAATAGCGAGTGATTGACCGTAGTTAATTGCAGTTAAACATCGTTAGTTTTCGTTATTATGTTTTACAACGTACATAGAACAAGCCCCTGCATATTGCAGAGGCTTGTTGGTAATCACGATATATAATTACTTTGCAAGGCTTACTGCTACTGCACACGCCACAGTTGCGCCAACCATGGGGTTGTTGCCCATACCGATTAAGCCCATCATTTCGACGTGAGCGGGAACCGAACTGCTGCCCGCAAATTGAGCGTCGCTGTGCATACGTCCCATTGTGTCCGTCATACCGTACGATGCGGGACCTGCCGCAACGTTATCCGGGTGCAAAGTACGTCCCGTACCGCCGCCGGAAGCTACCGAGAAATACTTTTTGCCGTTTTCGATACACCACTTTTTGTAAGTGCCTGCAACGGGGTGTTGGAAACGCGTGGGATTGGTGGAGTTACCCGTAATGGATACGTCAACCTTTTCGCTGCGCATAATTGCTACGCCTTCGTTAACGTCGTCGGCACCGTAGCAACGGACTTTTGCGCGTTCACCGTCGGAGAACGGAGTTTCCTTGACAATTTTCAATTCGCCTGTGTAGTAATCGTATTGCGTTTGAACGTAAGTAAAGCCGTTAATGCGGGAAATGATATAAGCGGCGTCCTTACCTAAGCCGTTCAAAATTACACGAAGCGGCTTTTTGCGCGCTTTGTTGGCGTTGCGGGCAATTCCTATTGCGCCTTCGGCAGCGGCAAAACTTTCGTGTCCTGCAAGGAAAGCAAAGCAGTCTGTTTCTTCGCGGAGCAACATTGCACCCAAGTTACCGTGTCCCAAACCTACCTTACGTTGGTCGGCAACCGAACCGGGGATACAAAATGCTTGAAGTCCCAAACCGATACATTCGGAAACTTCCGCAGCGGTTTTTACGCCTTTTTTAAATGCAATAGCGCAACCCAAAGTGTACGCCCAAACTGCGTTTTCAAACGCAATGGGTTGTACGCCCTTGACGATTTCTTCAACGTTTACGCCGTGCGACAAGCAAATTTCGCGTGCTTCTTCCAACGATTTAAGTTTGTGAGTTTTAAGTTCGGCGTTAATTTTGTCTATACGTCTTTCGTAACCTTCAAATCTGATAGCCATTGTTAATTCCTCCCCTATTACTCGTTACGCGGAACGATATACTTTGCGGCGTTTTCAAAACGACCGTAATGTTTCTTTGCCTTTTCCAACGCTTCGTTACCCGAAACGCCTTCGGAAACGAGTTTCATCATAACGCCGAGATTAACGTATTCGTAACCGATAATTTCGCCGTTTTTGTCAAGAGCGCAACGCGTAACGTAGCCTTCCGCCATTTCAAGGTATCTAGGTCCCTTAACCTTAGTAGAATACATTGTGCCTATTTGACTACGAAGTCCCTTACCCAAGTCTTCAAGTCCTGCGCCGACAGGCAACCCCGCGTCGGAAAACGCCGATTGACTGCGTCCGTAAACGATTTGTAAAAACAGTTCGCGCATTGCTACGTTGATAGCGTCGCAAACAAGGTCGGTATTTAACGCTTCGAGCAAGGTTTTGCCGGGAAGAATTTCCGCAGCCATTGCCGCCGAGTGAGTCATACCCGAGCAACCGATTGTTTCGACAAGCGCTTCTTCTATAACGCCTTCCTTGATGTTTAAAGTGAGTTTGCAGGTTCCTTGTTGGGGAGCGCAGCAACCGCAACCGTGAGTAAGTCCGCTAATTTCGTTAATTTGACGAACTTGCACCCATTTGCCTTCCTCAGGAATGGGAGCAGGACCGTGATTGCAACCCTTTGCTACGCACTGCATAAGTTCTACTTCGTGTGAGTATTGCATAGATTGTTGTCCTCCAAAATTAATTTAGATAAATTAAGTATATCACAATAACATTTAATACGCAAAGTTTTTTAGCATATTTTGATATATTAAACCTTAATGGTTGGTATAAGAAAAGATAATATATTGAGCGCAAGCCAAAACCGAACCGTTACATTGCTTTAATACTATTGTTGCGTAGCAACGTGAAATTCGAACCCTGCTAACCGTTTAATGCAAAAACAAAAAACCGCTATGGATAGGATATGTACCCATAGCGGTTTAATTATTAAATTTAACTAAAACGCCGTTGAACGTTACGCAAAACTATTCCTGCGTTTCGTCGGTTGTTTGTTCATCGGCTTTTTCAACAGTCTTTGCTGCCTTTGCAGGAGCAACTTGCTGTTTGGGCTGAATGAGAAGAAGCACTACAATACCGATAGCGCAAGCGCCCGCAATACTGAACAAAACAATTACCCAAACGTTAACGGATTTACCGTCTTCGGCGGGAGCTTCGACAACTTTAAGCAACATTTCGGGGTTGAATTCCAAAGCCGAATAGTTGTGAATGTCGCTTTTTTCTTCCACGCCGGTAAAACCGTAAGCGTCCTTAACCGAGTAAACGATTTTGTAAACGGGCTTTTCGGATATGTCGGCTTTTGACGGAGTAATTGCGCCGTCAACGTCTACAAAGTCTTCGTAGCCTTCGGCAATTTCCTTAGTAACACTGTCATAAATGGGTTCAGTCGTCCAAGAGCCTTTTACAAACTTGTAGATTTTAAAGTTTACGGTAGTACTTGACATTTCGTCGGTGGAACCGCTAGTCAATCCCGATGTGGGAATTGTGTACTTAGCTTCGGCAGTAAGACCGCTTTCGACCTTGTTTTTCATTGTTGTGGAAAGAGACACAACAGGACGAGAAGTATCTTCGGAATAGAAACTGTAATGCCTTTCGCCGCGGACAAGAACTTCGTTATCCTTATCCTTTACAACAAAGCGGAATAAGTACCAACCGGAAGTACTTATACGGATACTTTCGGTAATGTTTACGCTGTTTTGCCAAGTTTCCTGTCCCTTGGGGCTTTCGCTGGGACGGCAGTATTCTACAATTATTTTGTCGTTATCGGCTTTTTTATCGTCGTAGTCTTCGTCGCCTGAAATAACGTACTTAATATTGGGAAACGCTTCGGCAATTTTTGTGCTGTCCTTCATTAACGTTTCGCCGAACTTAATGTCGCCCATTTCCAATTTAAGGTTTTTAAACCAAGCGTCTAAATTAAGATACTCTTCCAACTTTTCGGCGTTAACGGTAACGGGTTCACGCGGAACTTCGGGTTCTTCGGGTTCGCCTTCGCCTTCACCGTCCCCTTCGTCGGGTGTTTCGGGAGTTGTTGTAGATTCACCTTCGGACGGAGTTGTTACTTCCTCGGCAAACGCTACCGCTGTTGTTGCAAACAAACTTACTATTAACAACAACGCAATAAAAATACTTAAAAACTTTTTCACAATGATTCCTCCATAGGACTTGCGCCCTATTAGTGATAAAACTAGTACGGGTTACGGCAAAGACTTACAGTTTTACCGTAACACGCTAACGGGCGGTTTTCACCGCATATAGATGT
>CARAIG010000001.1 GCA_948938605.1 uncultured Eubacteriales bacterium | reverse complement strand
TGTTGCTAAAATACGTTTCTTTAATTTTTCTGGAATTTCACATATATCTTTATATACAATGGTATTTATTTGAGCAACATCAAAATGTAATTCATTTTTCAGTGCTTCTTCGCTACATATATGTATTACTTCTTTATCCAAACCATGAGCATATCCCGCCTCGTAATATGCACCATTATTATGATGAGAGAGTTCCGCAATTACAAATCGACTGTTTCGTATTTCATACAACATCTCAGGAACAATTTGATGATTATGCTCCACTTCATCCATTATTCGTGGCTCATATCCTGCAGATTCTATTCCTTCTTTAATTTTCTGACGCAAATCACGAGTTGCATCACCAAATCGCATAGCCACAAATGCACGTTTGTTATTTGTCTTATTTTTTTGTAATTCATAAATCATTCCCCATGCCTTTGCAGAAAGAGTAACTTTGAGACATCTCGTCGCAATACAATCCATAATAAAGCCATCTATTTTATTAATAGAAATAGACATATCAATTAATTCGGCATTACAAAGATAACGAATAATAAATTTAATCTCATTATGCCATTCATCACTAATAATATTTTGACTTGTAATAAAAAACAATGAATTTACTTCTTCAATACCTATACTAATCTCATCTCCAATAAATTTTGACTTGTTTGCCAATGTCAAAAGAATAATATTGATACGTTCTTCGAATGTTTTAGGATACCAATTTTCTACAATTTCAGGTGTTACCAAAAATGCCGTGGAATGTTCATTTCCCTTTTTATATTCTTCAAATGCAACCTCAGTTCCCACAAAAGCAGCCCTATTGCTAATTTTATGATGATATAAATACACAATTAATTCTTGTTGATTATAACTCTTGTATTGATCACTTCTCATCATACTATTGATTAAATAAGTCGAAGTTAGAGGAAAAATATATCGCCCACAGATCGAACATTCAAAAAACTGATGTTCGTCAGAAAAAGACGAATCAATCACACTTTCATTTTTACAAAACATACATTGGCGTTTTAACCCGATTTCTTTCACAATCACTCCTTACTTACAAAGAAATTTCTGTAAGATTACTTGTTTAGCAAATTATATCACATCAGAGCATTATTTACAATAATATACCTTGATTCTTTTTATACCTAATTTGTTTTTCGTTCTCAATTACGACGTAAACTCCTTCTTTTTCGCCAGCAGGCAGAGCGGGTGTACCATAGGTCGAAACAAAAATATTCCTCTTGCAAATTTAGGTAAATGCGTCAACGGAAAAAGCGACAAAAAATACATAAAAAGAAAGCCCAACCATAACAGTTGGACTTAATACAAATATATTAAAGTAACAAAGTATTTTTTGCCGCCCGTTGACGCATTTGCTGACCTATGGTACAACCAAACAGCCGAGGGTAAAAAAAGAAGGAGTTCACGTCGGAATGAAAAAAGCACAGTAGTTTTACTGTGCTTTAATTTAATATTCATTAGTAAAGAAACCGCGTTCATCTCTCTTTTGTGTTTACCAACTTGTAGGCAACGGCGGTTCGGGAGATTCTATTGCCATTGGAATATATGCGCAAAAGTAGTCAATAGTAAAAAATAATACGAACTCACTTGCCCGTGGGTTCGTATTATTCACTTCTGGCGGGCGAGTGGAAATTGCGTTTGAACACTTGCGCCGTAAATTTGCTCCAAAAGTGCTTTCACTTCCGATAGCCGCACGTTTTCCGTTTCCTTGCCGCTCTGTATAGTCAAAATCGGGTTTATATAATCGTCGGCAACGAATACCTTATACACAAGATTATCAATGAGTTGCTTTTGGTAGTCCTTGTCGGCGGGGTCGCCTTTCAATAGTTCGGCAATATAGTCCGTCAAATCGCTTTCGCCGATTTGCAAGCCGCGCTCATACTCTAACTGCGTTTTCTGCTTTTCTAAATCGTCTATCAGTTTTTCATAATCGGTCATTCGCTTTTCTATACTTTCCCGCAATAGTGCGCTTTTTGCCTCGATAAACGCCGTTGTCATTTGCTCAATGTCCTTTCTGACTTTTGCTATGCGGCTATCAAGGCTTTTTATATTTTCCGCGCCCGTGCGCTTGTTGTAGTATACCAAAGTGTCGCGCACGGCTTTTCGCACGTTCTCTTTATCACTCAAAAAGTCGTGTACCATTTGCGTAACGTAAAATTCCAACCTGTCTTTTTCTTCGCGCGTTTTGTCGCAGTCGCCTTTCTTTTTGCGCTTACAAGCGTAATACAAGTGTTGTTTGCCCGTCTTGCTTGTGCCGCCGTCTGCAATTATAGGCGTTTCGCAGTGGGCGCAAAATGCTTTCCCCGTCAAAAGGTACGGAACGCGCGCCGTAGCCATACCGCCCGCAAAATAGCGGTTAGCCGCAAGCCGCTTTTGCACCCGCTCAAACAATGCTTTGTCGATTATAGCGGGGTATGTGTTTTTGCACAGTCTGTCGCCAAAATAGAACTCGCCCGTATATTTGGGGTTGACTATGTACTTATCAAACGATTTGCCCGTGAACGGCTTGCCGTTCATACGCTTGCCTTGTGCGTTGAGCGCGGCGGCAATTTCCTTTTTCGTTACGCCCTTGTCGTATTCGGTAAACACATAGCGTATGATTTCCGCTTGCTCCTCGTCGATTTCCACATACTTTATAAACTTGTCGTGTTTGCCCGCTATCGGCTCTTTGCGTATCTTGTAGCCGTAAATCAGAAAACCGCCGCAGAAAGTGCCGTTTTCTACGCTTGTGTCAAGTCCGTTGCGAACACGTTTTGAAAGTCGCTTGCTATATTTCTCGTCGTTCCACTCCAAAAACATTTCGTAGAACTCGCCGCCTTCATCGTCGCTGATGGGTTGCGTTGCAGATATTACCCGTATTCCGTAATCTTGTTTGAGCATTTCTTTGTAAAATATACTGTCGCGGCGGTTGCGGGCGAAACGGTCGAACATATACACGATTATGTATTGAAACTGCCCGCTTGCGGCGTCGTGTATCATTTTTTGAAACGCTGGGCGGCTGTCATTCGTTCCCGTCCTTGCTTTTTCGGGGTATATGCCTACCACGTTATAGCCTTGACTTTCGGCATACTCGCGGCAAATGCGAATTTGGCTTTCAATAGACTGTTCATTTTGCCCCGACGAACTGAAACGGGGGTATATAACGGCGTTATTGTTCATTGTGATTTGCTCCTTTGCGCGGTCTGCTTTTTGTGTGGACTGCGCCTTAATTTTTTAAGGCGATTATGCTTAATCGCCTCTTAATTAGCACGCCCCGCCGATAGCGGAAAACCGTCAAGGGGTTTACCCGCGCCTCGCGCGGCGGCGTTTTATGCCTAACGGGAGATAAATAGCCGCCCTTGACTGTTTTCCGCAGAGGTGGTACAAGCCTCGATTACCGCGCAAGTTTGTATAAATGAGTTTCGGCAATTTCTCAAAACCTCTTGACAAACTTTACTGTAAGTATTATAATTTAACTGTTAGTAAAAAGTCAAGGAGATTTGCTTATGAATACACGCACGGAAAGGACTATTTCATTTAACCGCAAAAACATACTTGAAGCGGCAGATAAACTATTTACGCAAAACGGCATTGAAAAAACAACTATGGATATGATAGCCGTTGAAGCGGGTTATAGCAAGCCTACCTTATACGGCTATTTCAAAGATAAAAACGAGGTCTATTTTGCACTTGTTTTGGATTTTATGCAAAAAATCACAAAGCAAGTAAATTCTATTGCCGCAAAAGAATTGCCGTTTATAGATACCTATAAAAAAATATGTGAGTTCGTTTTTCGGCTTGCCGTTCGCTATCCTCTGTATTTCGAGGGCTTAATCGGGAAAATAAATGTCGATATATCTAATTCGGACACCCCGAAAATCTATAAAGAATTATACGAGCGCGGCGAAGAATTAACCGGCACTATCGAGCAACTTATTCAAAAAGGTAAAGATGAAAATATCATAAATAGCGACCTTGAAAACGCCGCCGTTATTCTTTATCTGTGGAGTTCTGTATCGGGCATTATCAGAATGTCCTTATTGAAAAAAGACTATATGAAAATTCTAAAACTGAACGAAAACGATTTTAGCGGCTTTTGCTTTGAAAGACTGCTACTCTCTTTGAAATGAGGAAAAAACAATGACAAGGAAAAAGAAAATTATGATTACCGTATTTTCGATTTTGGGCGCAATAATTATTGCTTTATCTGCCGTATTGGTTACTGCGGCGGTTATGGGTAAGCGGTTAAAAGTCAGTCCGTCGCGTTATCTCGAAGGTGTAAGCGAGGAAATACAAGATATTTTGTGGTATTCTTCTATCTCTGCAAACTCTCATAATTCACAGGCTTGGACGGTGAAATTGTACCCCGACGAAAACAAGTTGCAAATAGCGGTTGACGATAAAAGAACGCTTGCCGTTGTTGATGCGACTAAACGCGAGGCTTATATATCGCTTGGTTGTTACATAGAAACAATGAATACGGCGTTTAGTGCTTATGGGTATGAAACGCAAATTATATGTAATGAAAACACAGTCGAATTAACATACAGTAAAGTTCAGTCTATCGTGAATAAAGATAAACTGAATTTAATTGACAAACGGCATACCGACAAATCTGCCTATTCCACCAAAAAAATAAAAGATACTACTGCAAACGCTTTTCTTGCAAAATATAACGGTTTGCATATCTATCAGAACGGCGAGGAAAATTTTGCATATTTGAAACAAGCAACGCTCGACGCGGTAACGCTGCAATCTGCCGACCAAAATTACCGTAACGAATTAGCTGAGTGGTTGCGATTTTCCGATAAAGAGGCAAGCGAAAAATTAGACGGTATCACTGCCGAAATGATAGGCTTAAAAGGAATAGTAAAAACTTTTTATTATTGGACTACCTCACGCGAAAGCGCAAAAGACGACAAATTTGCACAACAAGGCATAGACACCGCAAAAAAGCAAGTAAATAATTGCGGCGCGTTTGCCATTATAACGGGTGGAAACACTTTTCCCGAACTTATCAATACGGGCAGAACTACACAAGCATTTTGGTTTGACTGTGCCGAAAATAATATAGCCGTGCAACCGCTTTCCGCCGCGCTTGAAATACAACCGTTTTCAAATTCAATTCAAAACGATTTAGGCGTAACCGCTCCCGTGCAAATGATTTTGCGACTTGGTTATGTGGACGAATACAGAAATAATTTAGGACTGCGCCGCAACCTATCCGACTACATAGAGGTCGTAAAATGACATATTACACGGTATGCCCCGACTGCGGGTACAAATTGTTAAAAGCAAGCGACGGCTCACAAATAGAAATCTATTGCCCGAAATGCAAGGCAAAACTGCTTATCGAAATAAAAGACGGCAATATAAAAATACATAAAGCCGCCGATAAAAAAGAAACTTGATATGGACGAGCAAGAACAAGCAAATAAAAAGCCCATACCCGCAAGAAAATATGTGAGTTGCCCGATTTGTTCAAAAGTATTATTACAAGGCGAACTCGTAAAGAATACGCTTGTAAAATGCGAGAATTGCCATAGGCGAATATTTGTAGAAATAGAAAACGGCAGAACTATCGCAAATATCTATAATGCGGAAAAGGAATAACTAATTATCAGTATTACTTTTATATTCCACCCCGTAACGTGTAACAAAATAAAATATTAGGAGCGCAGTTTATGGAAAA
Organism: uncultured Eubacteriales bacterium; assembly: GCA_948938605.1. Taxonomy (GTDB): domain Bacteria; phylum Bacillota; class Clostridia; order Christensenellales; family CAG-314; genus Fimimonas. The sequence continues at coordinate 6,088 of CARAIG010000001.1, read as the reverse complement.
AGAAAACTACCAAAAAGTTGCGTACATAGCATTACGCAAGCAAGACGGCTCACTAATGATAAACGTACCCTTATATGTAAAGGTATCTGAATTAAATGAAAACGGTATGACGGAAACGCAAGAAAGCGTTATGCAACGAATATCGGAAATAATGAACAAACGCTACGAAAAGCAAATAAGCGAATATTACGCAAGCCTTAAAAAGTCAAAATAAAAACGCAGTGCCGATAAGTTACTATTACCTTATTGGCACTGCGGAACACGGAACATAAACGGCAATGGGTGCGGGCGGCGACAGCCGCCCGCACAGTGGCGTATAGTATTACCTACGCCACCCCGTAACACTGTAACACTTTTGGCGTAAAAAACAAAGAATAATGTAAAACTATGCCGAAAACATTGTATTGTAATTTATGCCCATAGGGTGGGTTTCTCTCGGGTGGGAATAGAAAAAGCACAAGACTGTTAGCCTTGTGCTTTTTCCTTTTAGCGCGCTTTAACGAACTTTCCGTTTTCCCGAACATTGTAGTTGTTTTCATAAGTTATCGGCTTGGGGTGCCATTTGGCAACAAAACCGACTAAACCGTTTATGAAAATGTACTGCATATTGTCGGCGTTAGAACGCGACTGCTTGTGGCGGAAGCGGAGGGATTCGAACCCCCGTGGGCTTGCACCCTAACGGTTTTCAAGACCGCCCCGTTATGGCCACTTCGGTACGCTTCCATAAAAAATTATTAAATTTTCGGTGTAAAATCAAGCAAAAAGCATTTTGTAGAAATATTTGTAGAATTCTACGAATTGCCTTGCTTGTTGTAGAAAACGTCAACCGCTTTCAAGGTAACAAAACTAATACGATTTTAGCATATTTTACGGCAATTTTGCAAGCAAATCGGATATATATCAAGCAAGCCGTAAAGCGTTTGTAGAAAGAAATTCCCGAAAAAACTTCTCAAAATCAATCGCTTTTCAAGACCGCCGCTTTCGACCACTCAGCCAACTTTCCATATATTTTTATTAAGTTTTGTTAAATTTTGCCTTCTTAAACTTTTGTAAAAAGTTTGTAGAAATTTATTTTTCGGCAGCAAATTTGTAGAAATCTTTAACAGCCTTTATCTCTTTGCAACCGCTAATCTTTACAAGTTTTTAAATTATTTACAAGCAATTGCGTCCGTTAGGCAAGTTCCAATTCGTACATAAAAACATTGAACAAACCTACTAATTTCAATATTTTAAAGCCATACTCATTAATACCGCTTTACGTCGGTTGTTGACACGGTATATTACTTGCAACCAATTAGCCCTTTAATATTTAATTGTAATGTCCTAATTGCAATACAACACAACATTTAACAATCGGCATGCTCTATTATAACCCGTATTGCCGCTACAAACGTATGTCACTATGTTACATCAAAACGTTGCGTTTGTCAATCGTTATAAAAAAACGCCCGTCACAAAAATTTCTACCCCTATTGCAATCAGTATTACCCCGCCTACAATTTCCGCTTTGCTTCCCAACTTGTCGCCAAATTTTTTACCGATAAACACTCCTGCGGCCGATATACCAAACGTAACGACGCCTATTATTCCAACTGCAACAAGCGCTTGCCACCATACATTGCCGGCAATGTCGTTTAACGTAAAGCCCGTAGATAATGCGTCAATTGACGTTGCAACTGCCTGTGCGAATAAAGCCGCAACCGTCAACGGTTTTGTAACTTTAATTTCCTTGGGCTCATTTTCAACATCGGTTTCGCTTTTCGATTTTTTATTGTGCTTAATGCCGTCAAATAACATTTTGCCGCCGATTATCATTAACAAAACCAATGCAATGTACGGAATCCACTCGGCAAAAGCAGTAAAACGTTCGGCAATAAGCGTTACGCAAAGCCATCCTATCATTGGCATTATTGCCTGAAACAATGCAAACGTCAGCGCAACAAACACCGCTTTGCCGTTTTTCATTTTAGGCTCGTTAAGACCGTTTGTCATAGATACCGCAAAAGCGTCCATAGCAAGTCCTACGCCAAGCATTAATCCTGTTAAAATAATCTGCCACATTCGCTAAAAAGTCCACCCCAATACAGTACGTAATACTAAATATGTTAAATACACTCCGTACAAGCAAACAAAAACTATACCGTGTGCGCGTGTAAGTTTGCCCTTTTGCGCAAACACCAGCAACAGTGTTGTCGATACCAACATAACCGCTACATCTACAATCACTTGGCTGCCTATTGTAAGAGGCGCAACTATCGACGCAATACCCATAACAAACAGCATATTAAACATATTGCTGCCGATTACGTTGCCTACGGCAATTTCGTTTTCGCCCTTCTTCGCCGCAATACAGCTTGTTACCAATTCGGGCAACGACGTACCTACGGCAACTATCGTCAAGCCGACTAACGCTTCCGCCATATCATGGTCTATCTTTAACGCTTCGGCGCCTTGCAGCGCCAAACCTTTTGCACCGAATTCTACAAGTTGTCCGCCAAGAAAAATTCCAACTCCGCCTAAAACCACCAGTAAAATAGCTTTCCATAACGGCATATCTACAGTAACAGCTTCTACTTCGTCTAATTGATCGGGATGCTTTTTTGCCATCCAAACAATATACGTAATATAGCCAACCATTATGACCACAAGAATTATTCCTTCCCAGCGCGTAACAGCCAGGTCATTTAACGATGCCGCAGAGTTTATACCGAATAAACATATTAGCAACGCAACTATTGCGGTGACTCCCAATAAAATAGGCAATTCGCGCTTGTAAACACTCCTTTTTAGCGCAATCGGCGTAAATATAACGGATAGCCCCAAAACAAGTAAAATGTTGCAAATATTAGAACCCACTACATTACCTATTGCGACGTTTGCGTTACTTCCGCCGATTAAAACGTCGATAGAGTCGGATATTGACACTGCCAATTCGGGCAACGATGTACCCATTGCCACAACTGTCAAACCGATAATCAACGGTGGAATTTTAAGTTTTTTAGCTATGACGCTTGCACCGTCCACGAAAATATCGCAAAACTTTACTAGGCAAAAAATGCCGACAGCAAGCCCCACAACGTAAATTGCAAGTTTTAATCCTACGTGCAAGTTTACTATCCAGTTTTCGAACAGACCCGATAACATACTGTTACTCCTTTGTAATAAACGATTTATCGCAAGTAAAAAAATAGAGCCTTACACCAACATAAAAGTCAGCATAAGTCTCGTTCTTCAATGTCGAACCTGGTCTACTCCATAATGTAGGCGCGACAACTATTTAATAGCGAACTACTCCCTTACGAATACTTTAATATCCTAACACATATTGCTGTTTTTTACAAGGCTTTTACAAAACTTTACTTAAAACTTTGACAAAAAACTTTTTTGCACAAACAAATTGACACAACGGCTTTAAGTTGGTATAATAGTTGAGCAAAATAAGTTTTTTGCATAAATAACTGTATTGAAGTTATTTTTAGCCGCGCGGGACAAACGTCGACAATAGGCTGTAAAAAACTTTATTTAAGCAAATTTAGCAAATTACAATCCACCCAAATAACGGAAGTGTATTGAAAAGATCATTGTCGAACTTAGCGAATGCCGATCTCTTCGATACACAGTGAATACTTGAATAGACTTAATATATGGAAGTGTATCGAAGAGGTCATAACGGCCCGCACTCGAAATGCGGTTGTCGGGTAACCGGCACGTGGGTTCGAATCCCACCGCTTCCGCCATTATGGACTCAGTTGAACCCGTAAAAAGGGAACAACTGAGTTCTTTTTATTATTTAATATATATTTTATTTCGAAATGATTTTTTAACATTTGATAGATTTATTGTAACATTCATTATAACAGTCCACGAATTAAAACATCAAATATAAAATGTTTAAAATTCACTGTTGATTATTGTGAAAATTTGTGTTACTATCATTATAATTTATAAAATTAACGAAGGACAAATTATTATGATAACTATTGAAGAATTTTCCGAACAAAAAGAGTGTGAGTACAAAGGAGAACATTATCTTGTAAGAGATAATGGCGCTGTTTATAAATGTCAGCGTGAAGGGAAGGCTATTCGTCCCACAGATAATCAATGGACCTTTGGGCATATTAATTTTAATACTGGATATTTAGAAATAGCATCAGTTCGAGTCCACCGCATTGTTGCAACTGCTTTTCACGGCAGCCCACCCAACGAGAAATATGTTGTAGATCATATTGATACTAACAGACAAAATAATCGTCCAGAAAATCTGCGATGGGTAACACGGTTAGAAAACACTTTATTGAATCCTATTACTCGAAAAAAGATAGAGTATGTATGTGGCACAGATATTTTTACATTTTTATCTGAACCAGAAAAATTTAGAGATAAATTTATTTCTCAAGATTATAGTTGGATGCGCTGCGTAACAAAAGAAGAAGCGACTATTTGTTTAAAACATATGTATGAATGGATACCACAACGAGATAAGATTATAAAGAACAATTCAACTGTCTTTAATGAACAACATAAAATGGGTGAATGGATTTTTCATATGAAAGATAAAGCATATAACACCCCAATAGCTATTACTTGGAGTAGTGACACAAAAGATTTAACCCCATCTCTAACATCAGTGGCGGTACAACGGAAATGGAAAACTCCTACAGAATTTCCTTGTTGTCCATTAAATTTGTCCGAAAATCCTATTAAAGATTATTTTAACAATTTAAAAAGGGGCAAGGTATTTTGTCGCAATCAGTACGGACAATCCAAAGTTAATAAATTTGTATTTTGTACGAATAAAGAAAGTATAATAATTCTAACAAAAAATATTGGGGATGTAGTTATAAAACCCTGGGCATTAGCAGAAATAACATATGAAAATGGCAAATTTATACATACAAGTCTTGGAACATTCTTTGAATATATTGGTGCCGAAAAACAATTTATTTTAGCACAAGGATTAGAATGGACAGGCGGCGATTGTCTTGATGATTTCTGTTAAATACTTAATTTATGTCTGCAAAAAATAAAATGCCAACTCGTTTATATAATAAATGAAAACCCATCCTATATACTGAGTTTAAATAGATATGTTATCTTTATACAGTATTGACGGTTTAAATAATATAAAAATGTTCAACTGAAATGAAATCAGTACCGCCATATCGGGCTGATCAGATACCTATTATGGTGATTTATTGGTCCGTTTTTTATAGCTTACAGATATTCTCATAAATAACATTGGCTTCCACCATGTTACAACGTGTTGAACCCCAAGTTCGGCACGTTGTTTGTTATGTTTTCTTCGTTCTCCATTCCGACGTGAACTCTTTCTTTTTTTACCCTTGGCTGTTTGGTTGTACCATAGGTCAGCAAATGCGTCAACGGGCGTCAAAAAATACATTGTTACATATATATATTTGCATTAAGTCCAACAACTAATTGTTGGGCTTTCTTTTTATGTATTTTTTGTCGCTTTATCCGTTGACGCATTTATCTAAATTTGCAAAAGATATATTTTAGTTTAAACCTATGATACCATCATTCAAGGATATCCTTAATTATTAATGTTTATAAAAGATTAATCACCAAATACCTGTTGCGTTTTTTAGGTAGCCGGTTAAGAAAAGTGCAACACCGCACTTTTGAGCCACACAAGCGGGAAACCGGCGTTCACAATACTGAATGTCGATCTAAATACATGTAAAATTTGAATATATATAATTTAAAACAAATGGCACAATGTTGGCTTCAAAAATTGTAAATTTAAAATATGGTTTGTTGTTATTATGTTTATAAACATCTCTATTGCATAATAATAGCCCTGCCAACAAATGTTGTCAGGGCTATTATTATGCATTACTTTATTAGCTGGCATTATTACTTATATTAAGGATGTCTTTTGTAACAGTATCCGCAACTTTTCGACTTGGAGTGATTTTCTCGAGTGTTTGTGTATAAGATATTTGCTTTTTCAATTTACTGTACAAATGATTATGTCTTAATTCAAATATGGCAAAAATATCGGACCAAGAATATGCATAGATTTCAAAATTACTTTTAATATTGACAAGCCCCTTTTTCCCATATT